>JBFHUP010000069.1:0-7779 GCA_041589975.1 Sulfurimonadaceae bacterium
CCACGCTCTTTCGGAGGATGGCAGATGGCTCTCAGAGAGCTTATTGAGGAGGGCTTGGATAAAGATGATTTGAGAACAGTCAGCTTTTCCGGGACTCACGATAAGGTGGTCTATGAAGTTCTAGGCAAAAAGATTGATGTGGGAACAGTACGAACCGATACCTTGGAACGTATGGCTTTGGAAAATAAAATTGATCTTGGAGATGTCCATATCATCGGTCAAAGATATCATAAAAATTTTCCTTACATGGTCTCTACTAAACTCTATCCGGAGTGGCCGCTTTCAAAACTTTTACATACACCAGACCGTTTAGCCAATGATGTGGCTATTGCATTGATGAATATGAAAAGCAGTGATAAAGCAGCCATAAGGGGTAATGTCGTGGGATGGTCTACGCCCTTACGTTATCAACCGGTACATGACTGTTTTAAAATACTTCAAATCCCCCCTTACTATCAAGAGATAACTTTTTGGGATGCCCTAGCCAAATACTGGGGTTGGATATTGTTTTTCATTTTGTGGGCTATTGGCGGAGTGGCGATGTATTTACGGCAACTGCATCTCACCCGTAATCTTGAAACGACGCAAGATGAGTTGATACAGACAGAAAAAATGGCTGCATTGGGGCGTTTGGTTGCCGGGATATCACATGAGATCAATACACCAATTGGTATTGGGGTGACCGCGGCATCCTATTTGAGAAAAGAGACACAGAGTTTTGAAGAAGCTTATAAAAAAGAGGAGCTGACGCAGTCACGTTTTGAGGATTTTATTGATCATTCGCTTCAAAGTAGTGAAATGATACTTACCAATCTCGACAGAGCGGCCAATCTGATTCAAAGTTTTAAGCAGATTTCTGTAGATCAAAGCAGTGAAGAAGTCCGTGCCTTTAATGTCAATGAGTATTTAAACAGTATTGTGACGAGTCTGCATCCCAAGCTAAAAACAACGAGGCATAATATTAAAATCGTTTGTCCTGAAGCCTTGCAGATTGTGTCGATCCCCGGGGTTTTTTATCAGATCCTCTCTAATTTAATCATCAATTCCGTTATACATGGTTTTGAAGATATTAATGAAGGTCATATCCTTATCGTAGTAAGACGGCAGGGATCGCATTTGGAGATTGTTTATAAGGATGATGGAAAGGGTGTAAGCAAAAGTAATCTGGCTAAGATTTTCGACCCTTTCTTTACGACTAAAAGATCAGCAGGCGGTAGCGGTTTGGGTACGCATATCATTTTTAATCTGGTGACGCAAAAACTTAACGGGACGATCCATGCAGACTCCAAAGAGGGAGAAGGGTTAACCTTTACTATCGTTTTAAAGGATATCAAGTATGTTTAAAGATGGAAAAATAAATTTTAAAAAAGAGAACATGGCTCCTATGCGTTCTAAATCAGATCGGGTTTGGAAGATATTGATCGTTGATGATGAACCGGCTATTCACGATGTCAGTAAGCTTGCTTTAGAAAACTTTGAGTTTGATGGCAGGCGATGTGAATTTATCAGTGCTTTTTCAGCCCGTCAAGCGAAACAGATACTGCAAGAACACACTAATATTGCTTTGGCTCTGATTGATGTGGTGATGGAGACTGATGAAGCGGGATTAGAACTGGTCAATTACATTCGTAATGAACTTAAAAATAAGTTGATACGTATTATTTTACGAACAGGACAGCCCGGACAAGCACCTGAAGAACGGGTAATTCATGATTATGATATCAACGACTATAAAAGTAAAAATGAACTCACGACACAAAAACTCTATACTTCTGTATTAACGGGTTTAAGAGCCTATCGGGATATGATCGCCTTAGATAAAAACCGACAAGGGCTAAGAAAGGTGATCGAATCAACCTCTTCGATTGAAAAAATGGCCTCTTTGGAGCAGTTTTTATCGGCTGTTTTAGAACAGCTTTTAGCATTGTTACACTTAACTCATCACAATTTTGAAGAGGATCTCGCTTCATTTATAGCGGCTTTGAAAGATGATGTGTGTTTACATGTTGCGGGCTCGGGTCTGTATGCAAATATAACGAATGAACATTTTTGTGAAGATGCAGGCCATGTTATCCGTCCTTATGTTAAAGGTGCTATTGAGGATGGGGCAGAAATACACAAAGATGGTAACTTCGTACTGTATCGTTCGACAAAATTTAAATACAGAGGTTTTGTACTTTTTATGGAAGTCGATACGCTGGATGAACTGGATAAAGATCTGATCAGGCTCTTTTTTGACAAAGCAACATCAGCTTATGAAAATGCCTCACTGTCAGAAGAGATAGATAAGTCTCAAAAAGAGACGATTTTTACCATGAGTGAAGTGGCAGAACAGCGTTCAAATGAGACCGGTAAACATGTCAGGCGTGTCGCTCTTTACAGTAAACTTCTAGCTGAAGCAGTAGGTTTGTCAGAACAAGATGTAGATTTTATCTATGCAGCTTCTCCGATGCATGATATCGGTAAACTAGGTATTCAAGACAGTATCTTGAAAAAACCGGGGAAATTAACTGATGATGAGATGGAAATCATGAAAACGCATGCTCAGATAGGATATGATATGTTAAAGTCATCAGAGCTTGAAATCATGCAGATGTCTGCCACGATTGCCAAAGAGCACCATGAAAAATATGATGGGTCAGGGTATCCTTTGGGCCTATCAGGAGATGATATTAATATTGTGGCCCGTATCGTAGCTCTGGCCGATGTCTTTGATGCTTTAGGTTCTAAGCGTGTTTACAAAGAGACATGGCAGATGGATGATATTTTAGATTTTGTCAAAAATGAACGGGGGAAACATTTTGATCCGAAACTGGTTGATCTCTTTTTTGAAAATATTGACGAGGTTTTAAAAATACATGATGAGAACCAAGATAGTTGATTGATGGTTTGAAAGTGGTGACCCCTAGGAGACTCGAACTCCTGTGGCATGGATGAAAACCATGAATCCTAACCGCTAGATGAAGGGGCCAAATTTGTCCTTATACTGCGTCAAGCTTCTATTTTTTGTTCGTCAGGTACTTAATGTACACTTCCTTCTCAAAAAATAAAATCTTTCCTTGTCTAAGAAAAAATTTCAATAAGTAAGTTTCTTTTTCGGTTTAGACGTGCTAAGGTTTATGCAAAGCGTACAGATAGTACGTGAGCTCAAAGCTTCGTGCGTATAAATCAAAAAGTGGTGTCCTGTGTAGGATTCGAACCTACGGCCACCTCATTAAAAGTGAGATGCTCTACCGGCTGAGCTAACAAGACATCGTTAAACTGAGCCGAAATTATACTCTACTTGCTCTGATAAGTCAATAGCTTTTGTCCTTTTGGCACAATCTTTATGCTAAACCGTTTCTTAAGTGGAGCTACGATACTATCACGTATTATTTAAAGAAACGGGGCCGTAAAAGTATATGTTTGGTTTTGAGTATCCAGAACTGTTTTTAGTGTTACCATTCATACTTTATTGCTTCTATCGATGCCGCGAAAAACCTCAACAGCGATATTTTGTCCACCTTGAACTTTTTAGCCATATCGACATGAAAATTGATCGCCGTTTATGGCTAAAGATGCTGACGGCCATTTTTCTCATTACAGCCTTGGCTTCTCCGGTTACGGTCAATCCCTATGATCCTAGAAATCGCCAAGGTATTGCCATGATGTTAAGTTTGGATGCCAGCGGTTCGATGAATGCCAGCGGTTATGATGAAAACAACCGGATGCTTTCAAAGTTTGCTATTGTTAAAGAGATTGTACAAGACTTTATCAAAGAGCGTTTGGAAGATAATATCGGCATTGTACTTTTTGGGGATTTTGCTTTTATTGCAACACCGCTTACCTATGAAAAAGAGGCTCTCTCACATATGGTCAATTATCTCACATTAGGAATGGCCGGTGAAAATACAGCGATCGGTGACGGGATTTATGAGAGTTTAGTGGCACTCCAAAGCAGCCAAGCCAAATCTAAAGTGATCGTATTGTTGACAGACGGCATGCATAATGCAGGATCAACTTCACCTCAAAAAGCTGTAGAAATGGCTGTTAGCCGCAGTGTTAAGATCTATACCATAGGTATGGGAAGAGAATCACACTATAATAAAGCGATGCTTGAAAAGATCGCAAACCAAAGTCAGGGTCAATTTTTTAAAGCCAAAAACAGAGAGGCATTAGAAGAGGTTTACAGTACCATTGATGGGCTGGAACGTTCCAAAATAAGAAGTCGTGATTATCTTTACAAAGATTACTGGTATGCCATTCCTTTAGCATTGGCACTTATCTTTTTATTGTTTTATTGGCGAAGCCGTTTAGGGAGCCTGAGATGAGTTTTTTGTTTCCTGAAGTGGTGTGGCTCTATCTTATAGCTTTGTTGCCTATTTATCGTTATTATCACAAAGCTGAAAGTATAGGTCTTAAGCGAAAGATACTGCTTTTGAGTTTTGTGCTGTTTTTAATTTTGGTCGCTTTTGCCCGTCCGGTACTGAGTCAAAAACTTGCCGATGTAGAGAGTCGCGGTACGGAGATCGTCATAGCAATAGATCTTTCAGCTTCCATGAAAGCTACCGATATCAAACCAAGCCGTGCAGCCAAAAGCAGAGAACTTTTGCATGAGCTTGTTGCAAGCAGTGAGCAAGATAAGTTTGCCATTTTGGGATTTACCTCTTCAGCTATCATTTTATCGACAATGACAGATGACAAGAGTTTGCTGTTCGAACTTTTTGAACGACTCAATAAAGATTTTGTCGTATCCAAATCCACGCAACTCAAATCTGTTTTTGAATTGGCTAATCAGCTCTCTTTATTAGAAAAAAAACAGCTGGTAATTTTTAGTGACGGATCTGAAGGAGATTTGCAAGAGGAGATCGCCTTTGCCAAAGAACATAACATCCGTGTTTACACCGTCGGTATGGCTACGACTTCAGGCTCTTCGTTATATGATGATTCAGGAGAGTTGTTGACCAATGAGGATGGAGATATTGTCATTACGGCACTCAATCACAATCTTAAAACTTTGGCCCAGCAGACGGGTGGAAAGTTTTATGCTTATGATGAAACGATGGCTGATCTGATTGAAACGATCCATGAAGATGCTGAGCTTCAGACCACCCACTCCAAAGAGCTTACCTATGTAGAGCTCTTTTATATACCTTTGACTCTGGCAGTCATACTTTTTATACTGGCTTCTACATCGATCTTGGCTCCTTATGTAGGGGTCTTGGTTTTAGCTTTTCCACTGGGTAAAGTTCAGGCTGATGTAACAGACTTTTTGACGATTTCTACGGCACAAAAACGTTATGAAGCTCAAGATTATGAAAGCAGTGCCCAAAAGTTTGCCTCTCTTGGAGATAAGAATTGGCAGGCTATGTACAACAGTGCTACAGCTTTTTACAAAGCCAAACTCTATGAGAGATCAAGAAAAGCGTTCAGACGCATCAAAACGACTGATCCAACACTAAAAGCGACACTTTTATATAACATCGGCAATACCTATGCCCAGCAGTTTTATATCAAAAAAGCGGTGGATTCTTACCAAAAAAGTTTAGCTCTAGAGTATCGTAAAGAGACGATGGATAATCTGCTTTATGTCTCGTTGTTAGAAGAGCGTAAAGAGATGTTTGCCGGTAAAAATCAATCATCCCAAAAAGATGATACGGGTGAGGAACAGATGCGTTCAACCGGTGAAGGAAAATCTGAGTCCAAGCAGCAAGGAAATGCGAGCAGTGCCGGAGGCGGAGCAAGTAAAAAAGAGGAAAAGTCTGAGCCTTTAAACTCTTTGCGAAAAGCTAAAGTGGGGCTTTCATCCAAACAGTATTCTACGATCAATAAAGGGAACTATAATGAAAAAAATCCTTGGTAAGGTTTATATCTTTTTAGCATTAACACTGTTGCCGCTTCATGCAGGATATCAATGGGAAGTGAAAATTGATAAAAACAGCTATTATCAAAATGAGGCCTTTTTGGTCACCTTTTTATGCCATTTTGATAACCGCAGCCCTGATATGTATATTGAATTTAAACCAAAGTTGAAAGGCTTTGAGTTTGAACGATTGGATTTTAGTAACCGTGTGATCGAAGGTAAAAGAGAGGTGCGTTATCGCTATTTTGCCAAAGCAAAAGAGCAGGGTATTAAAGCCTTTTCACTCCCTGTTTTAATGCGTCAGACAACAGATGAATCGATTCGTGAAACGGTTTTGGGCCGTGATAATGATCAGGATCTTGTGTTTGTTGATACCAAGATTCAAACCCCATTGAAAAAAATTACAATTATGCCAATTCCTAAAGAGGCAGAGATGGTGGGCTCGTTTAAGATCGATATTGGCTATTCCAAAGATACTTTACAGGCCTATGAACCACTGCAGCTTAAAGTGACGATCTCTGGCAAAGGTGATTTTAAAGCCTTAAAAGCATTTGAGTTTCCTATCCAAAATGTGAAACTCTTTCAACAAGAACCACAGAGTGCATTTAAGATGACACAAGAGGGGTATGTGGGAAAAGTGATATGGCGGTATGCTCTCACTTCTGATCATGATTTTATCTTGCCAGAAAAAAATATCTACTATTTTGATGCCACGATGCAAAAAATACAGCGACTGCACTTTCCGCAAAAAAAGATCATTGTTACAGGTTCTCTTTCAAAAGATAAGATCTTGGATCAGGAAAATTATCCCCAAGCAGATAGACCTTTTGATTGGGTAGGGTTTGGAGAAAAGCTCTTTTATTTTGTATTGGGAGCACTCTTCATCAGTGTTATAGCTAAAATGAAAAAAATGATCAAAAAACGACCGAAAAAGGATCAAAAACATACAAATATCAATGATTTACTCACTTTTTTGGTCAAAAACACTCAATATCATGAACTTTTACAGACTTTAGAAAATGACATAAAAAATAAAAAAGTCAAAAAACTTGATTATTATGTCATGCAACTAGATAAAGAGGATCGCAGATAGTCTATGGCAACGATAATTTTAGATACAGAGACTTTAGGGCGTAAAAAAGATGAAGATCGCATTTGCGAACTGGCAATGCTCGTTCATACCGAAGATAGCGGATGGGAAGCCTTTAGTGATCTGGCAAAAAATGAGGCTTCCATTACCTCTTCAGCAATGGCGGTACACCACATCACCCACGAGATGATTGAAGATGCTTTGCCTCTTAAACGAACGCCTGCATTTAAGATCTTAGAAAAACTCAATCGTCCTGAAAATACCTTGGTTATTCAAAATGCCCCTTTTGATTTAGGTGTATTGGCCAATCATGATTTCGTTTGGCAGGGTATGGTTGTGGATACCTTAGTCTGTGCAAAGCATCTGCTTGCAACCACCAGACACGGTCTGCAGTTTTTACGTTATGAGTTGGGCTTGTATCGTCACGAAAAACCTATAGCCAAGGCTCTGGGCGTGACCATCGAAGCTCACAGAGCTTTAGGCGATGTGATCGTAACCAAACTGCTGCTCAATCATCTGTTGGAACAGGTGGAACATAATATGGATGCATTGATAGAACTAAGCAATCAGCCCGCCTTGTTAAAGTCGATCGGGTTTGGAAAGTATCGAGGACAAAGCTTTGAGCAAAAAGTCTTGGAAGATAGAGACTATTTTATCTGGTGTCTTGAAAATTTTCAAAAACTTTCAAAAGAGGCGAGAATTACTATAGAGTATTGGCTGGCAAATAGTCAATAGTTTGAGGTATTTCTTCTTGCTATTAAAGGTTTTAAATAAGTGTAGAAGTTATACCCCATGCTTGTATGTTAGCATAGAGGTAATAATTTGTTATTAAAATGGATAATGAATA
>JBFHUP010000070.1:0-7741 GCA_041589975.1 Sulfurimonadaceae bacterium
GGTCCCCGGTGCAGGTTTTGAGGAGTTAGATGCAGTCGTAGAAGATGAGATGCAATCTAATAATGCTTTTTAATCATCCTCATCCTCATCATTGATACCCAGGTTTTCAATAAACTGTTCAGCCAGCGTTGAGGCTTTTTTATAAAACTTCTCTGCCAGTTCAGGTATAAAAAGCCTAAAAACAACCTCGTGAAACAGTTCCAACCAACGTTCAAAATGCTCTTCAGTCAAGGGACCTATGAAAACATGTGGAGGAAAAGGATCTCCCCAATAATTTTTCTCCCCCGTCATCATCATCATCCAAAAGTTATACAACGTATTGAGATGTTCATACCACTTATCGTTTTTCAGGTCATTACCCAGTTTTCTGACAAAGATGGGCCCAACCAGATCATCTTTTAAAACAATGGTATAAAATTCTCGCACCATACTTTCAACTGTTGCTCGATCTACACTATCATAGGGCATATCATCTCCTTGTAAACATCATGGGAGTATAACAAATTCTGGATCAATTGAGGGAATGTAAAGTGAAAGTAGAAGCCTAAAAGGCTTCAAAAAGAGATTGAGGTTTTAACAACCGCAAGATGTACCACAGCTACTCGCTCCGGTACCGCAACTGCCGCCTGATCCACCACCTTGGCCTACACAAATAACAAAATTATTATCTTCTGTGATCTGAGCAAAGAAGTGGTGCTTTTGACAAAAGTCTTCATTCATGATCTCTGCAGCCATATTACTGTAGTTATAAGCATCCTGCTGTTTTTCAAAAGTTTTTTCAGCCTCAAATTCACTACGTTTAAAACATCCGCATTCGTGCTGAATCGTTACTGTATGCATAAAATTTCCTTCTTTTAATTATAAACGGGAGTATAATTATTTGTTCTGAAAGTGACGTGCTTTTTCAAAGTAGTTTGGCTTTGTAAATAAAGTTTTATTTTGGAGGGTGAAAGTATCGGCAGAGGCCTGCCATAAAAGAGCAGGTAACTAAAAAAATTTTAGTTACCGCCATCTTCGCCAGGAGATTCTTTAGTTGCGTCAAACCCGATTTTCACATCGCTGTTACGCACTAAAGTGTTCGCATCAACGATGTCATCATCGTCGTCTTCATCTTCAGGTCTTTCGGAAACATGGATGATAATTTTTTCTCCATAATCCACCGCTTCAAAAAAGTGTTTCATACAAAACTGTTGATTCATTAAACACTCTAAAACACGTGCTTTATTGATCATATCTTCACGTGTTTCAAAGCTTAAGTTATTTTCAAAATTACTTTTTTTGAAACAACCACACTCTTTTTCCATCTCAATTGTATACATCTATTTCCTTCGTTTTACGTCATCTCTTTGATTACCAGAAATTCTCCGTTTTCATAAGAGTAGACTTTTTTAGCCTCTTTATCAATAATGACCGGACGAATCCATTCATTTAAAATAAACTCTTTGGCTATCGAGTTCTCTACAGCTTTTCCTACCACCTCTAAGGGTGCTTCAACAAAGCTGATAAGCCGTACGGGCTCATGGTAAGCTTTGCCTTCTAATAGGACTGACTGCATCGGAAGTCCAATCTTCAGGTCACTAAAGTTACCTGAGTAGACTCCAACTTTTGAAACTATATTATGATATACCTTAGAACCAGCTCCATAATGATCATTATCTACAGTAGAAAAGTAATGTTCAAGGTTAATCCACTCACCCACCACCAGTGGTCCATTAAAAATACGGGTCAGAATCTCTGACGCTTCATCATCGATTTTATAATCATAGGAGTGCATAAAAAAACGGTTATGCAGTTTTAAATGCTTCACTGAATTTCTTGGACCTGCGTAGACACCCATATTACCTGCCAATCCCCATTCAGGACGTGGTTCTGACCAATCCATGGATTTCGTGATGATATCATTTTGGGAGTGTGTATAGGGTAAAGCTTCAATACGTTCAGCTCTGGAATCATAAGAAGCGTCATTAAAATCTTTTTTGACTTGATTAAAACGTTCTAACTTTTCACCTTCTAAGATCTCCAAATCATAAAATTCAATCTCATCAGTCGACGTAATATGAAGGCCAGGTACAAAAAGTGTCGTTTCAGGAATGACTATCCCCTCTTCTTTCATCTTTGCCCTTACCGCATTGTTGTTAGCTATCATACATAAAGCCCTGGTATTAGGCAAGGAGACATTACCTCCACACGCACCGCAATCCAAAGCAGATTCAAAAGGATTATTATCAGAAATACTGCCATGCCCGATGATCGTAACAAATTCAGGAAAATTTTCAACCTGTCCGATCATAGTCAGATAGTTTTTCAGGTACTTAACCTTCTCTTCCAATGTAAAGCCAACCAAGGCCAGTTTCTTTTTTTGATACGCATAATCTTCCGGCGTAATCTTATACGTATTCTTTAGCATCTCACGGATGTTATCTGTTAAGTTCACGAAACGCTCTTTACCAAAGATAAGATCATTACGGATCGATTCAACCGTCTCATCCGAAAGGTCACTGTAGTTATGTTCAGCCAAGACGGATTTAATAATTTTAGCATGCAATTTTGTGACATAAAACTCTATCTCTTGGGCTGAAAGCTTATCTAAAGTCAATGTTGTTCGTGGTTTATTTGGTTTAAATCTGGACAGAAACTTATTGGTGCGTTGCGGCCAAAAAGTCTTTCCAAACAAATTAATACCAAAAACCCAGCCAATCGCTTCTACCATAATATAGGGCGTATAGGGATTGTTTTTTAGATCTGAAAGAACTTTTTTAGTCGTTTTGTTCATCCCCTTTTTGGAGCTGTAGTCTTCATGGGCTTCCAAGGGGAGTTCAAAAACGACATTTTGTGGCTTAACAATAGCAGGAGCCAGCATCACTTCATGAGCTTTATCAAACTCGACAAAGGCAATCGGAATACCTAAAAACCCTCCTGCTCCAAAGGTCTTATAAGGACCTTTGGACTCAATCGAGCGGCGGATCACCTCAGAACGCACATCCAAACAAAATGTTGCCGAGGCAGTAGCTGGTTGATCATCACTGTTGTGTACCGATACAATCTCATCCACATAGTTTTTAATATAACTGTCTTCTAAAGACTTTAACCAGATATACCCCTCTTCTTCTCTTAATTTTGTAATGATGGATGCCAGTTCTGTTAATGGCAGTGTACTTTTTAAGACGTCATTGGAGTGTTGAATCTGTAAAGCGTCCAGATTGAGCTCATTGCTAATATGATCATTAAGTACTTTTTGCGAGTCTGTTTGCCGTTCCAGATCATCCAAGGCAGGTCCAAAGAGTTTATTTTGATCTTTTAAGATACGCAAGACAACACTGTAACGCTGCCGTTTTGCATACGCTTCATAAGCCTCAAAGTCAGCTAATTCACTTTTTTCGGCAGCTTTGAGTTCATAATAGAGTCTCACCGCCATATAGTCCATGAGTGATGAAGGATACTTTTGCTGAGCATGGTAGTCAGGATCTTCAGAACGGTATTTTATAAAACCAGCCCAACCATGAAGTTTAAGCAGATGGGTTAACAAATAGCCCTGAGCATCTTGTACTTTCAGCTTTTCAAATGCTTGTTCCACATAGGCTTCAGATGACAAGTCACAGTGAAATTTTTCATAAAGTTTAAAGGCTTCAAACATACCCAATTCTCTATTGGGCATACTGATCGTTGTCTGATTTTCGTCCACAAAGTGGGCTACAAATTCAATAATTTCCTTATCAATAATGGCCTTGGTATTGGAGCCGAACAAAGCATCATTAATCTCATAAAGTGTCATATACTTGACAAGCTCTGCCAACCACTCTTTGACTTTAAAATAGTATGAGTGATCTTCCAGATAGTGGTAAAGATCATAATCAATCTTCTCTTTTTTACTGATAAGTTTGATACGCAAACTTCGCCACTGCGGGCTTACCTCCATCAAAAACTTTTTGGCAAGTTCCAAAGGAATCTCATACCCTTTCTCTTGCAGTACAGTTTTGAGGTTTTTTTCAAAAAGGGCATCATCAATCTTACCCTCATGATAGAGCTCCATAAAGTAGGCAGAATCCATGTAGACCTTACTGCCAAAAATCTTCTGAGCTTCAGCCAATCCCTCTTTAAAGTGAAGATGCTCAAACCCCTTTAAAGGATTATGATGAATAAACGAACCGATAGGCCAGTAGTGAGGTATATTGCCCTTCACTGCATCCAATTTTTCAATCATACTCATAGCAGTAACTCCTTAAATCCATAAACACTTAATACCATCATGCCAACGACGACAATAAAATGCACAACTTTTTCTATGCTATTTAGCTCAACATAGTGAATATTATGGTTGGGTTTACCAAAAAGTGAGGCTTTCATCACCTGCATGGCCAGATAAAAATTACCAAAAAAGAGTGTGATCACCACAACATACCACAATAGATCTGCTTTGGCATGCAAAATATAGCTTAGAAAGAAAAGCGAGTTGGGAAAGGGTGGATACAAAGCCAGGCTAATCAGGTAAATACTTAGATAGGTCCCAATATAGGGTGTTGAAAGTGTAATCCCTCTAATATAGTGGTAGTTTGCACTTGCATAGTGTCTTTCATAAAATCGGGCGACCAGGTAGATACCCAAAAGGGATACTAAAAACGATGTACTGTAAAGTGCCCCTTTCTCTTCAAAAAGTAGGAAAAAAGGTGCATTGACAAAAATAAGATAGTAGCCCAATCGGTAAAAGTTTGTCGTCTTGGTTGCTTTATACAAACTGTAAAGAGCACTGACAAAAGCTACCATGACATAGCTTGTCACATGTTCATTAGGCAGATACAGTGATGCGATAATAGCCCCTAAAAGCAGTGTCGCAGAAATAAGAAATATAGCTCGATTACTGATACTTTCAAATGCTTCTAACACAATATAGTAAGGAACACCCGCTGCTAAAACCAATAAAATCACACTCTCCATCATAGGCTCCCCTTTCTAAACTTGCGTAAAAGCTTAAAGACATAACCTTCCATGGCCAGAAATTTGTAAAAAGACCAGGTAAAACGACTCGGCTGCTTATCCCTATTAGGTCGGTCCATAAGATGTTTTCGGTAGATAAAAAGCCAGCCTACAACCATAATAAGTGCTAAAACAATCAACGACATCGCCATCGTGACATTGAGTGTAGCTGCCTGATAAAACAGCAGTGCATCATTTCCATAGATAAAGTGTTCTAAGGCCAAACCGACAAACTCATAGGTAAATAGTATGATCACAAAAGTTGTAATTAAGACCACAAGAATTTTTAGTGATTCTGACTTAGAGACGGAAAAGAATGATAAAAAGAGCTGGGTTCCGGTAAGCCATCCAAAGGCTAAAATAACGATAGCCGCATTAAACTCAAAAAACTCTTCACTTAAGACCATCTTGACACCGATAAACGCAATTAAAGGTACAATCGTAAAAAGAGCTACCATATTAAAAATTTTACTACTGCTGTATTTTGCCTTCTCTTCCCAGAAAAGTTCGTACGAAAGACGCTTGGGGATATTAGGGTCATGACGAGCCAGTTTAATAACACCTCCTGATTCCAAAAAGAGAGATGCTTTAAAGATACCGTGTACGATCAGGTGGTAAATCGCCAAAGAGAATGCCCCCAGCCCTACTTCCATAATCATATAACCCATTTGACCCACGGTTGAGTATCCCAAGGATCGTTTAATATCAGAGACAGCCAGCATAACCAATGAAGCCAAGATCGCTGTGATCAAACCAACTACAAAGGCGATGTTAAGAACAGCCGGTGTCAAGATCAAAAGATAAGCGATCTTATTGAGTAAGATACCCCCGACATTCACAACACCGGCATGCATCAAAGCTGACACGGGTGTCGGAGCTTCAGAGGTATAAGGAAGCCAGATATGAAAAGGCATATTAGCCGACTTCATCAAGGCGGAAATCAAAAAGAGCAGTCCAATCACAAATATCATAGGATTATCTACTTCTGTCTCGGACATAGCCAACCAGGTATCACTTAAAACGACCAGATCAAAACTGCCAAAGGTTTTGTAGGTCAAGATAATAGCAAACATAAATATAAGGTCTGCGGCCTTATGAATAATTTTGGTCCAGCGGGCATTGACAACAGCTGAATTGGATCCCACATTAAAAGAGACCAACAAATACAACGCAATACTCATCAGCTGCCATGCCAATGCTAAGACTATAAGATTATTACTCATGACAAGAAGATAGATAGCTGAGAAAATAAAGTTTAAGAGAATAAAAAATCTTTTGTAGCCTGCTTCATCCCACATATATTTACTGGCATATTTTCTGATCACCAGACCTAAAATAGCCACATAAGGCACCAATATAGCGGAGAGTTGATTGTAAATCACCAGACCATCAAAACCCTCAATGGGTTTATCATAAGCTATAACATGATAGGTTCCATACAGACCGAGTAATACGATGAGACTGGAAAGCAGCAAGCTTACTTTAGGAATCCACTCTTTTTTCGTGACAAAAAAGAGTATAAACGCTATAAAAACAGGTATACTTGGTATTAACAGAACGATCTTTTCCATCCAAAGCTCCTTATAACCGCTAAATAAACATCACCCTATCTCTCCTAAAAGAGCCATTTAACACTAAGCAATGTTGTTCTCTTTTGATATTATAGGTTAATTTTTATAAATGATTGAGTTATAGAAATGATTTAGCGACAAATATTAAAGAACGCTACTTTTTGATTCAAAAATTTTGAATCGATCTTTGGACACAAACAAAAAAAAGATGCACATAGAGAACCCATAAAAGATAAAAGCAAAAGTAAGTGCTACTATTCTTAACACTTTGAACGGAGCTAAATGCCCTTATAGTGTTACTTTATGAAACTCTATAAAAAAAATGAAACTAAAACAGCTTCTTTGTGATAATAATCATAAGCTTTTAAAGCTCTAAAAGCTTCTAAAGAGAAAACAACAAAAGCTTTTAAGTTTCAATAGAAAAAATACAAACATATGAGTAATATTGTAACAAATTAAGACATTCAAGAATTAATTCTAAATACAAAGAGGAAATTTTGCTACAATTTGAAACATATAACGCAATCACAACATATATCAGCCAGAGATACTTTAACAAGAGACAAAATTAATTAAATAGGAGACTTTACAATACAGCCATGTAGTTCAAAAAAAGCAAACAGAAGAGCCCTACAGGTTTAAAGAGCAAAAGAGAGAGAGCTTTCAAGAGCTATATATTTATAATATTTTATTATATCAAAGAGAATATAGGCGAGCCCAAAACAACGTTAGATGCTACATTCACATCCAAAATAAAAAAAGAAAAATGTTTATCTCCCAAAATTAAAGAAAAGTCAAGCCAAATTTAAGTAAACTCGCTTTTGAAAAACATAAATCATAGTTGACTGAAGATGGTGTTATGAAATAGCACTTAATTTATAAGACTTTTTTTGTAGATACTTTCTTTGGTGCTATAACACTAATTAAATTATGATAATAATCATAAGTAGTATCTATGTTTACATTATCATAAGGAGTAAAAATGTATTATGTAGCAAAAGTTGATGCAAGCAAGTGTGCAGAGTACAAATGTAACACATGTACACTATATTGTCCAGAAGCAAATACGCTAATGTTCGATAAAGATAGAAATACGTCATGGGTTGACGAAGATAGATGTAAAGGATGTGCACTATGTGTTTACGTGTGTACAGACATGCTAGATCGTAACTGTATTACAATGGAAATGGCTCAAGCAA
>JBFHUP010000071.1:0-7620 GCA_041589975.1 Sulfurimonadaceae bacterium
CCCATATCGCAGTAGGTGGCGTCTTTGGTGTCGGATTGCTTCGTGAATATCTTAATAATAAAAACATCAAAGATGAGGATGCTTCTAAGTTAGCCACGATGATAGAGGAGCATGAGGGTGTTGACGCCTTCATCTCCCGCTTTAAAAAAGCATCTCAGCATGAAAAAGAGCAGATGCTTAAAGCCGTTAAAAAGAAAAACTCTGTGGCATCCAAAGAGCTGGATCTCAATAAAAAAGAGCGTAAGATGCTTAAAAAACTTTTTAAAGAGCAGTTGGTTAAACGTTCCGCCCTTAAAAAGATCATCGCAGCTTGGATTATCACCGTACCGGCTGCAGCAACGTTGTCAGCCGCACTTTTTTATATGATACGCGGCTATTTATTACCTTAAAGCTAATAAAAATTTAACCAATTTATAAATGATTTTTCTGTAGGATTAGCCTACAATTTTAACGTAAAGGTTTGCATGTGCCATTTTCACCTGAAAAACGTAAAGGAACCCTAAGCGGTATCCTCTTTGTTGCCATTTTTGCAACAGCAGCTACATTTATCTCAACGATGCCTTTTTTTAAAGAGCTTCATATCTCTGCACTGGTTATCGGTATCGTTTTGGGTATGTTTTATGCCAATACATTAGGAAACTCCATCCCTGCAGCTTGGGAACCTGGGATCACCTTTTCCGGTAAAAAGATCTTACGCTTTGCCATCGTATTTTATGGTTTTCAAATCACCTTTCAACAGATCGCTTCTGTAGGAATGGCAGGGTTTCTTGTATCACTCATCATGTTGGTATCGACATTTATCTTAGGAACCTATCTCAGTGTCAAACTTTTTAAACTCGACCGTGACACTTCGATGCTCATGGCTTCAGGAGCCTCAGTTTGTGGTGCTGCAGCTGTTGCCGCAGCTGAACCGGTTGTCAAAGGTGAAGCCTATAAAGTGACCCTTGCTATTTCTATGGTTGTACTTTTTGGTACGACGGCGATGTTTGTCTATCCGGCTATCTACCCGCTGCTTAACATGAACCCTGAAGTTTTTGGTATCTACGTGGGTGGTACCATTCATGAGGTAGCTCAGGTTGTGGCCGTTGGTGGGGCTATTGAAGGAGCTGCTGATAATGCTGTGATCGTTAAGATGACCCGTGTTATGCTGATCGCACCGACACTCATTATTTTGGCATGGTATTTAGCCAGAACAAGCAAAGATAAAACAACAGGTGAAAAACTGCCTATCGTTATTCCTTGGTTTGCGGTATACTTCGTTATTATGGCAGGAATAAATTCACTGCTTCAAGATTATACAGGAACGATTCCTAAAGATGCTTCCGCTTTAGAAGCTTTTATGGCCAGTGTAGATAGTACTCAGGCGTTTGTTATCAACACTGTAGATACAATTAATCAGATTGATATCTTTTTACTCACTGTAGCCATGACAGCCTTAGGTATGAATACACGCTTTAGCAAATTCAAAGAGCTGGGTATGAAACCGGTTCTTGCCGCTCTTGCTATGTTTGTATGGCTGCTTGTAGGCGGATATTTTATTACTCAGTGGATTGTATCGCTCTTTCCATTGCATTAAAAGGCTAACCGATGCTTAAAAATTTAAAAGGCATGCTTAACAAAAGTGCCTCAGAAAAAGGTGAACTGTCAGATCGTGACAAAGAGATCTCAGCCTTTGATAAGATCTCAGACAATTGGAACCTGGAAAATATTCAAGAGTATGTACGGGGACAAAACAGTTCTTATCCGCTCACGGATATCGGCATGGCTTCAATCCTTGGACGATTTAACAACCGCCGCAAAGATGATGCCAAATTTGCGTCAGGACAACGTCGTGAATTTGAGACTACCGATCGTGTCGAACGGACGAAAAAAGGGCTGGATGTGGTTATCTCCATTGCCACGCAAAGCAGCCTTTCCAGCGAAACGATTCCTCTGCTAGTTCAGTTTATTGAAGTCTATGTCGATGTCATACAAGATCTCGATAAAAAGCTTTCTCAAACCTATGAACATAAAATAAAAAATGCCTACAAAACGGCAGAAATGAACGCTTTAGCCAAAAGCCAATTCAAAAAGAAGTTAGATATTAAATATAATACTTAAGGCTCTTAACCCAGCAGTTTAAAAAGTTCCTCTTTAGATATTGGAGGACTTTTATAGTAACCTTGGGCATAATCAACGCCAAGATTTTTGACACACTCATAAATAGTTTCATTGTGTACAAACTCAGCTACTGTCAATGCTCCGATACTTTGTGCAAAAGAGACCAAAGTCTTGACCATTTTTTCACTCAACGCATCACTATCAAGCTTTTTAATAAACATACCGTCAATTTTAATAAAATCTACCTCAATTGCTGCGATATGAGCAAAATTGGAGTGACCCGTTCCAAAATCATCTATAGCTATTTTAAAGCCCAAAGACTTAAGCTCGGCAATCATAGCAGAGACAATCTCTTCATTGGCAAAGGTCTGAGTTTCTAGCATCTCAAAAATAATTTTGGAACTATCCACTTGTGTCTCTTGCAGTTTTTTCTTTAAGACCTCCAGCAGTTTACACTCTTCAAAATCTGCAAATGAGGTATTGACCGAGAACTCCATATCCGGATACCGCTTGGCTATATCAAAAACCTGATCCACCATACATAAAGTAATCTCGTGCATTTTACCGCTGCTGTATGCAGCATCTAAAAAAACAAAAGGGGAGACGATTTTTCCGTGATGTTCCATTCGTACCAGAGCTTCAAACTTCTCAATCTTTCCACTTTTATAGGCGTAAATAGGCTGAAAATAGGCTACCATTCTCTTTTCTGCCAAAGCATCCTTAACATGTTTACTCCAGATAAGGTTTTCCTGGTACTGTTTGGTTACCTCATGTATATCCTCATAAATGACCGGATGGTTAAGATTGGCATTAACGGCCTCGGCCAAGGCTATATGAGCTTGTGAGAGCAGATCAATACCGTCATCAAACCGGTTATGTGTGATGCCTGTAGCGATTGACAAATTAATATCAACCCCTTGAAACACGACGGTATGCCGCTCTAAAGTTTGCATCACGGTGTTTACATACGCTACTACTTCATGCTCTTTCATATGATGAATCAAGATCGCAATGGTGTCTTTATTTTCTCGGTAAAGCTGATCCTCTTTTCGCACACTTAACTTGATTTGTGCGACCATCTCTTTTAAAGAAAATCCGCTCATATCTGGTCCAAACAGATTATTGTATTGGTCAAAGTTGTTCAGTTTTAAAAAGACCAAAGAGATATCCGCTTGATATTTCACGTCCATACGAAGCTTTTTATGATTAAACAATCCCGTTTTTTGATCATTATAAATAAGACTGATAAGACGTTGATGTGTCTGCATAAAGTTCTTATTTAGACGCTGCAACTCAGTAATATCGGTATCGGGAAGTTCTCCCATGTGTGCACCGCCTAACTTAGAAGAGAACTCCACCATGGTAGCAAGCGGTGTATAGATCTTCAAAGCAAGGGCCCTGACGCTTTTTAACATCAACAGAAAATAGAGCACATAAAATAAAGCGATGGCAATGACGATAACATAACCGATCATCTTTGCCTGTTCATACTGTCTTTCTGCCGGCCCATAGATATCATCTCTGTCAGCACTAAAGATGATAGAAAAATCCGTATCCGTGACTTTTTTAGAAAAAAAGACCTTGTTATTATTGACAAGTCGCTCTTTTCTCATGGACTCCAACGGCATCAAGCTTTTATGCTCTAAAGAGCGTTTGTAATTACTGTAGTAGCTGTGAACCAAGGTATCTTTCAGACTTCTTTTTTCATCAGAAGAGATCAGCAACCGCATATCTTTATCCACTAAAAGAGCATAGGCATTAAAAGGGAGTTTGAGCTCCATAAAAGTTTGGGCAATTTTTTTCACCGTCACATTTACCCCAATGACTCCGATAAAGTCGCTGTTTTTGTAAATTGGTGAAAGGAAAGCCCCCAGTTGTCCAAACTGCGTTGCCCACTCCTCGCTGTAAATCGAAAGAAAGACAATATCTTTGCTAGGATTATGCTTGGCATCTGCAGCATAATAGAAGGCCTGCTTCGTAACATCCAGATCAGGGCTTAACTCTTGGTGCGGATCTATGTGGGGATAATAAAGATTATAATACTTTGAGATATTGATCCAGGCACTTTGCAAAAGTTCGCTGTTGGCATCTACCAGATGTTTGACATGAGGATAGAGTAACGAGAGCGACTGAAGCTGTTTTGTATCTTTAACAGAAAGCTTCGTGATATTGGTAGTATAGACCCCACTCTTTTTTTCCTTCATACCATCCCTGAAAAAGCCTTGATCAAAATAGTAGCTGGCTGTTGGCAGTCTATAGCGATCGGTATGGGTAAAATATTGTGATGCCAAAAAGCTGAGTTGTGTGATCTCATGTCTGGCAGGCAAAAACTGCTTTTCCAACTGCAGTGCAGTTAATTGAGCGATCTCAGAAAAGGCATCCGAAGAGATCTTTTCTAAGCTCGCTTTCGTCACCTCAGACTGCTTGGCATTCATCCAAAACAGAGCCATGATCAGAGAAAATTCGATAAAAAGTACAGGAAGAAGGGAGGCTTTGACAAATTTGGAAAGTATAGTCTGATAGATACTTCGTGATTTGATCATCGCTTAGCTCCGTATTAATACGGCGTCGGAGTACCCCAAGGGCATTTCCTCCCTTCGGTCAGGGCACTGACCGACACCTACGCTTCTGGGCTAAAGCCCGATACAGAAAAGAACTAAATTCTTTTCTGTAAGCTGAGTTTGCTTCAGCAGCAGGCTCACGCAACTGGTTGCTTTACGGTTGAACATCAATGAGCATTTTGGTTCAACAGCTTCTTACATTCATCTTTAGGTAGATAAACAACAAGTATACAGTTTTAATTACTGCATCACAACCTTGCGTTCGCCATCAGCGATTTCACCAATCTCATAACCGTCTGATGCGGCAAGTACAGCATCAACTGATTCAGGTGGTACAACCAATACCATACCAACACCCATATTAAAGGCACGGAACATCTCCTCTTCAGCGACATGATCTCTAAACAGATCAAAGACCGGCAAGGTTCTGATACTGCTTTTAGTGACGATGGCTTGTTTACCTTCCGGTAAAACACGTGGCAGGTTTTCCACGATACCGCCACCCGTGATGTGTGCTAAAGCATGGATATGCTCTTTAAGCTTTTTAAAGGTCTTGACATAGATACGAGTTGGCTCAAGTAAAACATCGATAAGCGGTCGACCGTTAAAATCAGCATTAAAGTCCATGTTGAGTTTATCAAAAAGGACTTTGCGAACCAGTGAAAATCCATTAGAGTGAAAACCCGAACTTGGTAACGCGATCAGTTTATCCCCAGCTTTGACATGTTCCAAACGATTAAGCTCTGACTTTTCTGCCATTCCCACAGCAAAACCGGCTAAGTCAAAATCGCCTTTGGAGTACATACCCGGCATCTCAGCTGTCTCTCCACCAATAAGTGAACACTCTGATTCCGTGCACCCTTTAGCAATACCTGATACCACGGCTGTGGCCTCTTCTACTTTAAGTTCTGCTGTCGCATAATAATCGAGGAAAAAAGATGGTGTTCCAAAGTTACAGATAAGGTCATTGACACACATAGCCACAAGATCAATACCTACCGTGTCAAACTTCCCGCTG
This sequence comes from Sulfurimonadaceae bacterium, assembly GCA_041589975.1. Taxonomy (GTDB): domain Bacteria; phylum Campylobacterota; class Campylobacteria; order Campylobacterales; family Sulfurimonadaceae; genus JBFEYF01. Next base: position 5,680 of record JBFHUP010000071.1, read on the forward strand.
TCAATAGCCAGTTTCAGTTTCGTACCTACACCATCCGTTGCAGCAAGCATCACAGGCTCTTTAAAACCTTTTGGAAGTTCAAATGCTCCGGCAAAAGAGCCAATACCGCCCAGCACATTAGGCGTAAATGTTGCTTTAACTAAGGGCTTAATATTCTCTACAAACTGGTTTCCGGCATCAATATCTACACCGGCATCTTTATACGAAATCTGGCTCATAAAATTTCCCACTTTTTATCTTATTTATCTTTAATGGCGATTATAACGAAAACTCTCTTAGTCTTTTATGTGACAAAGGCTTATCTCTCAAACTCATTTGAGAATTTCAATTAACTTTTATACAAAGATGCTAAAATCCTGACAAAATTACTAACAGGTAAGCTTTAATTACCTTTTTTGAAAGATTATTGATGTCTAATACAACCAACTATAACGAAATGTTAATCCACGTGCCACTATGTAGCCACAAGGAACCTCAAAATGTACTTATCATCACAGATGACGCAGCAGGAACAGCAGCTGAGACAGCTCGTCACGAAGATATGAACTTCACGACTTTAGCCGTTGCTAAAGGTAATGATATGATCAGTGATGCAGCTGATGACAGTTTTGATGTGATCATCTTCGATACTGAGCTCTCTTTAGATAAGGCGTTTTTAGCTCATCTTAACCGTGTGACAAAATCCGATGCTCTGATTGTTTCAAAAATCGATGGTTTCATGAGCAACCTTGATAATACACGTGCTACGATGCAAGCTTTAGGCGAATACTTCCGTATCGTTATGCCATATAGCTTTGACAGCAACCAGACAGACAGCCAGCGTTCAACATTGATGTTTGCCAGTAAGTTCTTCCATCCGACTGCAGATGTGATCTTACACCGTACGGATATGATCGATGGACTACAATACTACAACTGTGATGTTCATCCGGCGACTTTTTGTCAGCCAAATTATGTCCGTCAAGCTCTTAAGGGCGTTGCCCTTAATTAATACGAAATCTGGGCAAAGCCCAGCTTCCTGCGTTAACACTGGGTTCTCCTCAGCGGAGGGCTCACGCGACTTGTCGCTAAACGGTCCAACAACACTGTCTCACTCAAATACTTCTCCTGCTTAAATTTTCCACTCTAACTTTTTGATATAATTGCGTTAAAAATGTAAAAGATTTATCTATATGTCTAAGAATTTTTCATACGCTTTAGCTTTAACAGGTAGTATTGCTTCGGGTAAAAGTACCGTTGCCAGTCTGCTTAAACTTCACGGTCTGCAATGTATCGATGCGGATGCTACAGCTCATGAAGTCTTGGAAGATCATGCTAAAGAGATCGGAGAGCTTTTTGGTCCAGAGTATCTTACAAAGGGTAAGGTGAATCGCAAAAAACTGGGATCACTTATCTTTGCCGATAAAGAGGCCAAAGCCAAACTTGAAGCATTTATGCATCCAAAAATTAGAGAACGTATCTTGGAAAAGTCTCAAAGGTTTGAGAAACTCAAGTTTCCCTACCTTATTGATATTCCGCTCTTTTTTGAGACTAATGCTTATGAGATTGCAACTTCCGTTGTGGTTTATACCCCTAAAGAGGTGCAATTGGAAAGACTCATAAAACGTAATGGTCTGAGTGAAGAGGAGTCCAAACAGCGTATTGCTGCTCAGATGGATATCGAGGATAAAAAAGCACGGGCTGATTTCATCATCGATAACAGCGGGGATCTGAAACATCTGCAAGAAGAGTGTGAGCTTTTTGTAGAAATAATAAAAAAATTGAAACTAGGATAGTCATGACATCACTTACCTACCATATTGCAAAATACAACGCCTCAGGCAACGACTTTGTGATCTTTCAGGACTTTATCAAAGCTGACCGTAGCGAACTGGCCCAAACCTTATGTGACCGCCATGCCGGTATCGGGGCTGATGGACTGATTGTCTGTATCCCGCATGA
>JBFHUP010000072.1:0-7614 GCA_041589975.1 Sulfurimonadaceae bacterium
ACATGGATCCTGACTCTTCAACTCGAAGGTCTCATCGTTTGTGGACGGGAATTATAGTGTAATTCACCTTTGCTGTCAATGGTTTTTTAGAGGAATTTTTGGATTTGTTAAATTTAACCACAAATATGGGTAAATCCACTTTCCGGTTCAACACATACAACAGAACTTTCACTAGTACCTAGATGTGTTAAAGTAATACGAGCTTGTGTTCTCATCAATTGGTCAAAAGGGTTCAAGGATGCATCATCAGGAGACTTAGCACAGTGTGGTCTTCCTAGATGATCAAAATGTATATGATTGCTATTACGACTGTTAGTAACTGACACACAATTACTCATAACTATTTGAACATTATACTTATTACCAATATCAACATCGGTCAATCTTTGATTTTGAGGTATATTAGTTGTATTAACATTAGCAATTAAAAGACCCGTATATGGATCTACAGCTATAATGTCGCCATTTGAAAATGTAGCAGAATAATCTGGATTAGAATCAAATTGATTATTTGCACCGCCAGTAGGGTAATCGGAATAAACACTATATGCAGAGTTTGCTGTTCCCTCACTATGGATTTGAATTTGCCACCATCTTTTAAACCATTGAACTGATGATTTTGTTTGTTTTACAGGATCACTGTATTCATTTGATTGTGATGCTTCTGCAAGATAAAAGTCTTGAGAGAGTGCTAAACTTTGTGTCAGGCGAATATGTTTGATAACTTGATCAGTTGCTTCTTGAAGATTGGTGTCTTGCATTCGTGGGATGATTAGAGCTGAAATGATACCGACAATGGTAATAAGAAAGATCAACTCGATCATTGTAAAAGCTTTACGCAGCATTGAATACCTTGTGACATAAGTAAAGCAGATTATATCACAAGGGAGATGAAAAGAGAAGAATTAGATCTTCACCGAAAAAAATTTAGTTTTTTTCGGTAGTGCTTTTTAAAGCTGCTCAGCCTTTTCAACGTTATAAAGAATGTCAGAAGTTGGGTGACGGTACATTGGCATACCCAGACGTTTTTCATCAAGGATGTGACCGATAAATCCGATTGAACGACCTACTACGAAGAATGCGTTTAGTGCACCAGCGTCGATGAAACCATCAATCTCTTCTTCAGAGTATCCAAGAGCACGCCACATATCAACCATAAGAATACCGATACAACCATCAACATTTAAGATTAGGTTATCTTTTTTAGATGTTGTTAGTTTTTCTACTTCTAAAGCATACTCTAAAAGTGGTGTTGCCGGGAAGTTTTCCGCAACAAATTTCTTAAGACCTTCAACACGTTTGTCCGGGTTACGAACCGATTTAACACGGTGTCCAATACCAGAGATTGTTTTACCTTCAGCTTTCATGTAAGCGATAAACTCTTTTGGAGACATACCGTTGTCATTTGCATATTTGAAGTAACGAGCTGCATCATCAATCGCACCACCAAAACGTGGACCAATTGTAAGAAGACCTGTTACAAGTGAAGAGATAACATCTTTACCTGCACGTGCTGTAACTTTTGCATTGTGTGCACCAGATACTGCCGGACCGTGATCCGCAACAGTTTTCATTACAGTTTCAATAAAGTCAGTTGCCCATTTTGGATAACGTTTTTTGAACCATAATAGAGATACAACATCACCGATACCAAAACCAGTATCTGGAGTTGCCACTGAAGAGATTGGGTAACCAGCATAAGTTGCTTCTTCACCTGTATCATCAGAGATCGTACAGATAAATTCTTTAGCACGACGTACTTTTGGAACTACTTTTAGTTCTGGCTCTGGGATTTCACCGATAGTACCGTCAGCTTTAAGTTTTCCATATACTTCTTGGATTTTGTTTGGTAAGTCATTGAAAGATTCAGGTACATAGATACCTGCTTCTGCCATCGCTTTATTTTTTGCCGCTGCCGTTTCAGCATCAGCATTTGCAGACGCACCCGCGTGACCAAATTGTACACCTGTTGAGAAGTGCTTAGCGATTGTACCGATACACCATGCGATGATTGGTTTTTTGATCTGACCGTTTTTAACAGCTTCGATTACCTTGTACTCTTCCGTACCACCAACTTCACCTAAAAGGATCATATATTTTACATCTGGATTATCTTCCATACGTAAAAGGTTGTCGATAAATACAGAACCTACGAAACGGTCACCACCGATTGCAACACCCTCAGCAATACCATCAGCATTGATAGAGATAATGTTTGAAAGTTCGTTGAAAAGACCACCTGAACGAGTTACAAGACCACAAGAACCTGTTCTGTGTAGTTTAGAGTTAACGATGTTTTCAATTGTACCACCAACGTTAGCGATTTTAAATGCACCCGGAGCAATACCACCAACAGTAGCAGGCCCGATTACTGTGATACCTTTATCACGTGCTGCTTGGTTCATACCACGAGCAAGTCTTTCAGGGATACCTTCTGCAGTAACCATAATAGTTTTAAATTGACCTTCAAGTTCAATGGCTTCCATCGTTACATCATATGCAGTACGGAACGATGCAAAGTTAAGAAGTACATCAGCCTTTGGATTCGCCGCTGCAGCTTCCGTAGTGTTTTTGAAGATCGGGATCATAACTTCATCTGGACCATAGAAAAACTTCTCAAACTTGTTGCTTGAAGTTGGAGCTACGATAGCTGCAACTGATGGAGTCTTACGATCAATAGTATAATCGTAGTCAAGCATACGTTGGATAGCACTCTTGTTGTTATTCCAGAAAATTGCTTGTGTTTCTTTTGTAAATAATGCTGCCATTAGTTTCTCCCTACTTCTCTAGTGCCATACGCACGATATCTGTTACGTGAGTCTCTGGACCATATACTTCGATATATAGACCTAGACGATCTGCCGCTTCTTTAATATCTTTAAGACCTTTTTCATAGTTAGGTCCACCACGACGTACATAAATTTTTACGTTGTGCTCTTTCATTTTGTCTACATTTGCTTCGAAAGACTGAATAATACCAGTAAATGTTTTAGCAACGTCCGTAAAGTTTGCAATCGCACCACCGATGATCAAGATCTTATCACGACCTTTTTCATCTTTATGACGTGTCATTAGATCAATAAGTGTATCTGCATAGAATTTTGTCTCACCAGTCGTTGGACCACCTGAGTACTCACCGTAGTTAGCAAGGTCAGACACTGAACCACCTGTAGCTTCTGCAAAATCTGCAATCGTATCAGCATAAACAACTGACGCACCACCACCGGCAACCATCGTCCAGATACGACCAAGTGGGTTCAGAATCGTAAGTTTTAAAGATGCACCTGATTTAGCATCTGCTTCTGCAACAGCTTTTTCTTCTGGAGATTGATCTTCCATACCAAAAGCTGTTGGATATTCAACAGCACCCCATTTGTCAGTCATCATGAAACCAGCAGTATCATCTAAACGAGCAACAAGGTCAAGGATAGCCATATCGTTGTTCTCTAACATAACGATTGGATTGATCTCTAGGTATGCGAAGTTAAGGTCACGGTAAAATTTAAAGAATGCAATAGCAAATGATGTGAACGCTTCTTTATTGTTCGCTGGGATATCAGCAGGAACGTTAGCACGAACTGCATGTTCCATATCAGCATCATTCATAGTAATTGGAATGTGTACTTCGTTGACTTTTTCATCCCAACCCTCTTCTACTTCCATACCACCTTCAGCAGACATGTAAAGTACATCGTCTTCACCAACAGTAGTTGCAGAGATATAATACTCTTGTTCTTGAGTATGTGGAGTGAATGGCTCAACTACGAAGTGAGTAAGACGTCCATGCTGACCAGAAAGAAGTGTAACATCATGAGACATTTTTTCATCAATCCATTTAGCAGCATCTGCTAATGTAACGTCACCTGGTTTGTTAGTTTTGAAAAGTACTAGGTCATTTTTACCACGCTTACCAAATAGCATATCTGGTTTCGCAACTAAAGCCTCTTGCTTTAACCACTCAAAACCGTGTTCTTCAGCTTTTTCTAATAGTTCCTTACCGCTTGTCACTAGTACAGATTTGAATCCATAAGTGAAACCGCTAAAATAGTTTTCCCAATGTTTTGAGAAAATTGCTTTTCCGTCGTATTCACGAATCGCTCTTTGAGCCATTGCAACTCCTTAAAAAATATTTTGGAAATCATACCATCTATATGCTGAGTTATAATTAAACTCATAGCACGTATTTTTAAATATCCTCTAAAGTGCTCCTTTTTGTAACGCAAAAAGAGGTTATTTTTATATTACTGTAACTTATCGTTACATTTTTACACGAGTTTTTTCTCAAAACAGGAGCCAAAAGATCATGTTCGATGCCATAAAATTTCAAACGCAAACGCATACGCCTATCTGTAATATTGAGTTTCTCATAACCACGTTTCTTGAGTTGATCTGCAAGCTCTTTGGCAATATAATGTTTATATAAAAAGTGCTCTTGAGGTTTATCTAAAAAATAATAAAGATACTTGTTAAGATAGACGGTTAAAGAGTTTGCCAATAAAAAAAGTACGGCCATAACAAACAAAATTTTGTAATTACGTCTCAACGCTCTGATACGAATACGGTAAGTGTGCATAAACTGTTTAATCATTAACGGCAGTAAAATAATAAGATAGGGAGCAAAATACTCTACTTTTACCCACTGACGTATGGACAGCAGGGTCATAAAGATAAAAGCGACACTGCTTAATGTCCAAATAAGATCCTTCTCTCCTCGAGCACCTACACGAACAAGCGTGTAAAGGTAGTATACAAATATCATGGGTGAAAAAATTAAACTGGTTACACCAAAAGTATGTGTAAAGTGATTAACCGGTACACCCTGCCCTATAAAACCGAACATCATAATCGATCCCGTCATTAAGACTATCTGTAATGCTGCAAACCACCACTTTTTTTCTTTGAGAAAATAGACAAAAAGCCCCAAAAAGAGAATAAAAAATGAGATATCTACAAAAAGATACAGAGGTAAAAGAACGATGGCTTTTTCTTGCCAACGCAGATAACTATAGATAAACAGCAGTAACAATAATAGTATCAATCCCGATGGATGCACAATAATCGCAGAGCTTACAATAGCGGGAAGTAAAATAAACACAATGATATTCCACAAAGTTTCGCGTTCTCTAATGAGATAGTGGCGGGAAATCAGAAAATAGATATAAAGCGTTAAAAGATGCAATATCAGCATAAAAGCTCTCAGTGCCAGATCACTGTGTCCAAATAAGGAGGTAACCAACTGTAAAGGGTAATATAAAATAGAGTGTTCATCATAGAAGTTTTTAACTTCATAATAAGAAAGTGACAGTGTGCCTGCTAGAGAAAAAAGTAGACTAATGTAAACAAGTACAATAATTACTCTTAGCAGAACTTTGGAGTTCATAAGCTCAGAAAGTTCTTTAATATGGTGTGACCATGCTCACTCATGATCGATTCAGGGTGAAACTGTACCCCATAGATATTTTTATCTTTGATCTCTAAGGCCATGATCTCGCTGTCATCATCACTTAAAGCTGTTGCCGTGATTGTATCAGGCAGCGAATCTTTTTCAACCACCAATGAATGGTATCGTGTTGATATGAAATGTTTTGGCATATCTTTAAAGATAGCCGTCTCCTGTGTCACGTTCATTTGAGATGTTTTACCATGCATCATGTTTTTGGCTCTGACCACATGACCGCCAAAGGATTGAGCAATTGTCTGATGTCCTAGACAGATACCTAAAATAGGGAATTCCCCTTGAAGTTCTCCCACGACATCCAAACAGACACCTGCTTCATTAGGTGTTGCAGGGCCTGGAGAGATAATGATCTTTTCAGGGTTTAGTGCACGGATCTCATCAATCGTCAGTTCATCATTTCGTACGATCTTAAGATCAGCTCCCAATTCTAAACAGTACTGAACAATGTTATAAGTAAAACTGTCATAGTTATCAATCATTAATACCACTGATGGACCTTTTTATAATAGTTAATCTGCGTAATCATAGCCTTTTGTTTTTTTAACCTTGATTAAATCATTTTGAATCTTCTTGAAACTTTTGTAACATTGATGTAACAAAACTTTTTTATAATTCCGCAATTCAAAATTCAATGGAGAAACCATGTTAATGAAAAAGTCCCTTTTAACTGTTCTTGCTGTATCTACATTAGCTCTTACAGCTAACGCTCGTGATCAAATCAGAATCGTAGGTTCATCTACGGTATACCCATTTTCTAGTGCTGTAGCAGAAGAGCTTGGAGCTACGACAAACTTTAAAACACCTGTAGTTGAATCAACGGGTTCTGGTGGAGGTATGAAACTTTTCTGTGCCGGTATGGGTATGGAAACTCCAGATCTTACAAACGCTTCACGTCGCATGAAAGATAGCGAATTTGCTATGTGTCAAAAAAATGGTGTAACGGATATCACTGAAGCCGTTATCGGTTTTGACGGTATCGCTTTTGCTCAATCAAAAAGCAACCCAGAATTCAAAGTAACTAAAAAACAACTTCTTTTAGCCGTTGCAGCTGAAGTACCATCAAAAGATGGCAAATCATTAATCAAAAACCCATACAAAAAATGGAATCAGATCGATGCGAGTCTACCGAACCGTGAAATCATCATCTATGGTCCACCAAAATCATCAGGTACGCGTGACGCTTTTGAAGATATGATTTTAAAAGCTCAGACTAAAAAAATGGATGTTTATACAAAGCTGTATAAAAAAGATGCGAAAAAGTATAAAGCTTACAAAAAATATCATAAAGTTCGTACAGATGGCATCTATGTAGAAGCTGGTGAAAACGATAACCTTATTGTTCAAAAACTGACTAAAAACAAAGCATCATTTGGTATCTTTGGTTACAGCTTTTTAGCAGAAAACGGTGACAAAATCCAAGGTGCAAAGATCAATGGTGTTTATCCGACTCCAGAGAGTATCTCAAGTGGCACTTATCCGATTTCAAGAAGTCTATTCTTCTACATCAAAAATGGTCATGCAAAAGATGTAAAATCTCTTGACAAATATGTAGCTATGTTCATGAATGATGAGATGATCGGTGAAGATGGAATTCTGGGTGAAATCGGACTTATCGCTTTACCAAAAGCTGAACGTAGCAAGATCCAAAACAGTGTCGCTAAAAGGGTCAAACTTACGCTTAACGACTTAACAAAGAAGTAACACTTCAATCCTAAATTTTAGCACTGAAAAAACCTTAAATGAAATAGCTCTTAAGGTTGAACGTGCTAAAATCACCCATCTATTTTATGCAGTGTAAAATCGATACAAATTGATGTAAAGAAGTCCTACGTGAAAAACGTTTTTGATCATAAAAACCCTTCCTCGCACTACAAAGAGATGATTATCAAATGGATGCTTATTTCGGCATCTGTCATCTCAATTTTAACAACCTTTGGTATTTTAATTTCTATCCTATTTGAAGCTATCGAGTTTTTCAAACTTCGAAGCTTTTTTTACTTCTTTACAGGTACAGAGTGGTCTCCGGGAACAGCAGACAGTAAATTTGGAGCCATTCCTATTTTTGCAGGTACCATTGTAATTACCATGATCGCTATGTTTGTATCGGTTCCTATAGGTCTTGGCAGTGCTATTTATATGAGTGAGTATGCGAGTGA
>JBFHUP010000073.1:0-7578 GCA_041589975.1 Sulfurimonadaceae bacterium
AAAGTTAAATTATATTTTGAGCATGAGGCAGGAGTGGTTGCCCTGAGGCAACACTTTGTTAAAGGCTTGCGTAAGAGACTTTAAGACACGCTTCTAAGTTTTCAAGTTCGCTTAGTGTCTCGGCAGAAACGTCATTGTCCGTGATAATTAAGGCCAAAGCTTGACCTTTCCCGTCACGTCCCAGGCGGAAATCTGAAATATTGACTTGGTGATCGGCTAAAATAGTACCCACCTTACCAATCACACCCGGTACATCAGAGTTTTTAAATAAAATCATATTACCATGTGGTTCCACATCAAGATCAAAGTCATTAAATTCTACGATACGTTGTTGTGTCTCATCAAATACCGTTCCATAGATACGGATCGTTCCATTTGGCGTCGTGAGTTTGATACCGATCTTATTTTTATAGGCACTGTTGTTTGGCTCTTCAACAAGATCTACTTTAATGCCCTTCTCTTCAGCGATAAAGTCAGCATTGACATAGTTGATCTTCTCACCCATAGAGTCCGTTAAAGCACCAACCGTCATGAAAGTTGCCATAGATTTAAGGTATTTTGCAATCTCACCCTCACCCACAACTTGAATCGATTCTAATGATCCTTTGTTAGCCTGAGCTGCTAAATAAGCAAGCTTTTGACCAAGCTCTAAATATGGCTTAACAAAAGCAGGTATCTTACTCTCATCAATTGGAAGATTAAAGGCGTTCGGATACGAAATACCTTTAGCTGCTTGAATAGCATTACCCGCTGCTTGTGTTGCGATCTTCTTTTGAGACTCAAATGTGTTAGCCCCGAGGTGCGGAGAGACACAGATGTTATCAAGGTCTAATAATGGGTGATCTGTCGCAGGTTCTTTAGAAAATACATCCATACCGGCAAATCGGATCTTACCAGATTTTAGCCCCTCTTCTAAAGCTTTTTCATTATAAAGATCACCACGGGCACAGTTGATCAGGACCACACCATCTTTCATCTTAGCAATTTCCGGTGCATCGATCATATTGATCGTCTCTTTGTTTTTAGGTGTATGGATGGTGATGATGTCACACGCTAAGATATCCTCAAAGTTTGTCGTGTACTCAATACCAAGATCTGTCGCTTTACTTGGGTTGATATAAGGATCATAGGCTACAACATCCATCTCAAAAGCTTTGGCACGAATACCCACACGGCTTCCGATATTACCAAAACCGATGATGCCCAGTTTTTTATCTTTCATCTCATAACCGTACCACTTCTCACGTTTCCAGATACGTTGGTTTTTAAGGTGATCGTGAGAGTATGGGAACATTCTCATACATGAAAGCATATGTGTCATCGTAAGCTCAACGGCAGCGATCGTATTAGCTGTTGGTACATTCATAACGATGATGCCCTCTTTGGAACATCCATCGATATTCACATTATCCACACCAACTCCAGCTCGAACGATGGCTTTTAAACGTCCTTTAACTGCTTGGATGAATGTGTCATTAACTTCTGTAGAACTACGAGTAATCGCAACATCTGCATCCTTTACAATATCTAATAAAGCAACCTTATCGACATCTGCGGCAAATACCATCTCGATTGCAGGGTCGTTTTTAAGTAATGTTAAACCATCTTCGTGGATATGATCACAAACAACTACTTTATGTTTTTGCATGGGGCTTCCTTAATTTTGTATCTCTTTGACACTGCTGGCAATGTCATATTTGTTAAGTTCATTGACAATACTTCTCAAAGCTTTATAATCTTGCGAATAAAGTATCACAGCAACATCGTTATTAAAACGTTCTATTTTATGTTTAACACGAGATTGATCTAACACCTGTTTGAGACAGAAATAGTGGTAATCACTCAAAGGCTGAGTGACCAGACGAAAATGCCTGACACGATTTCTAAATTTTTTATCCACATTTTGATCCAGATTTAGATCGATCGTGATCTCGGTAACCGGATAATAAAAATCATCCGACTTATCTTTTTCAAACTTGTGCAACCACTTTTTAACCAGTGGTTTGGTCTGCGTTTTTTCCTCTGGCTGCGTAATCTCTTGCAAAGGGTCTAATGATACGGGCACCTTGTTAATATCGATTAAAAACGCTACTACAAAGATGAGTACTAACGTTGATATAACTGCACCAATACCATAGATCAGCAGCTTAGGCATAAACTAAACCTATTTTAGTTGATCTTTAATAAGATCTCCTAAAGTATTTCCAGCATCCTCTTTAGCGTTTACGGCTTTTAAAGCTTCTGATTCTTGAAGACGCTCTAGCTTGCGAACTGATAGACGAATACGGTCACGCTGTGTATCAATAGCAACAATTACAGCTTCGATCTCTTGATCTTTTTCAATCTCTTCAGGATTAAGTGGAGCCAAATCTTCAGTACGGATCAGTGCATCCACACCACCCTCTAAAGATAAAAAGATTCCGAAATCCTTAATGTCACGCACTTTACCTTTAACGATCTGGTTTGTGCTGTGGTTTTTAGCAAAAGTGTCAACCGGTGACTCTTCTAAACTTTTACGGTTTAAAGAGATTTTTTCGCTATCTTGGTGGATCTTAGCGATCTTGACTTCGATCTCTTGACCTACTTCTAAGCTATCTTTACACTTAGCAGCTTTTTCCCATGAAAGATCTTGGTTATGTAAAAGACCTTCTACTTTGTCTACACGTACAAATGCACCAAAGTCAGTTAATGTTGTAACCGTACCTGTCACAACATCACCCTCTTTATGGTTTTTGATAAACTCATCAAACGGCTTAGAAAGAAGTGTTTTAAGTGACACACGAAGTTTATGTTTTACAGAGTCAATTTCAATCACTTCAACATCGATCTGCTGACCCTCTTCTAAATACTCTTTTGGAGATTTAATGTGCTTATCCCAAGAGATCTCAGAGATGTGTAAGAAACCTTCGATGTCATTACCAAGGTCAACAAACACACCGTAAGGCTCAATGTTTGAAACAGTAACAGAGATTGTATCACCTACGTCAAGTTCAGAGTTCACCTCTTCCCATGGATCAGACATAACAGCTTTGATTGAAAGTGAAAGATGACGCTTATCTTTATCATAAGAGATCGCTTTAACATCTACTTGATCACCCTCTTTGTAAAGTTTTGACGGGTTAACCGGACCTTTATAAGAGATCTCGTTATAGTGAACCAAACCATCAACACCACCAACATCTACGAACATACCGTAGCTAGTGATCTTTTTGATCGTACCTGTGATCACTTTATCCTCTTCCATAAGAGCATCGATAATCTCTTTTTTACGCTTACGCTCTTCACCTAAGAACTTTTTACGTGAAAGTACGATTGACATCTCATCAGCATCGATCTTAACGATGTTAGCTTTAACTTTTTTACCAATCTGATCTTCGTTGTCTTTTAGAGCAGCAAGTGAACGCGGCATAAAGAAACTTACTTCATCAGCTTCTACCACATAACCACCACGGTTTTTACGCGTAATTTTACCTTCAACCAAAACATCTTCAAAGTTGTCTTTGTGTGCTTCAATGAATGCTAAGGTTTTCTCTTGCTCTAACACTTTTTTGTGAGAGATAATTGGACGCTCATTTTTGTGACCTGAAATGATAACGTCTAACTTATCACCTACGTTATATTTTAACGCACCACTTTCGTCGGAGATTTCACTTAGAGGTAAAATACCTTCAAGTTTATCACCTACACCTACCAATGCTACTTCATCTTGGATCTCTACGATCATACCTTCAGTCTTGCGACTTTTTTTGTTGCTTTTTTGTTCGTACTCCTCAAACATACTTGCGAAGTCTTCATCGTCTCCCTGCAACAACTCTTTAACGTGGTTCATTTACCTACCCTTTGCTTTAAAAAAATTGTCTTATTATATCTTATTAAACTTATAATTTAGAGTGATTTGGTGATATTTCTGAAATTTTCAGAAAGATTCGTTGCGGCTTTTCTCAGAAGGGGGTGATTTTTTATAAAAAACTGAGATTTTAACGACAGTGTTGAACTTTAAGGCCTTTAAAAAAGCCCTAAAATGATGCGATTTTTTCTTTGATTTGTTTGATGATCCAATCCGGTGTTGAAGCTCCGGCGGTGATGCCGCAGGCCTCTTTCTGCTTAAACCAAGAGTCTTGTAACTCTTCAGGTCCTTCAATCAAATAGGAGTCAGGACAATACTCTTTGGCAATCGCCAAAAGCTGCTTGGTATTTGAAGAGTTTTTACCTCCGATAACGATCATAATATCCGATTTTTGTGCCAAATCTCTAGCCGCATCTTGATTCTCAAAAGTGGCATTACAGATAGTATTAAAAACACGTACCTCTTTATACTTAACGATCATATAATTAATAAGATCGAGATAGTTATCGACTTTTCGAGTTGTTTGAGCCACGACAGCAATTCTGTTTTTCAAAGGGATATCGGCGAGCTCCTCTTTGGTCAAGACCACATAGACATTTCCCTCGGCGTAAGACTTAACCCCTTTGATCTCAGGGTGGTTCTCATCGCCAAAAATCACAATATCATAACCTTTTTGACTCATCTCCTGTACGATTTCTTGGGGCTTTGTCACATAAGGACAGGTAGCATCAATGATATCGACCTCTTTGTCTTTAAGATATTGCAGCTCATTTTTTTCGATACCGTGTGTACGTATGACAACCGTATCTTGAGGTTTGAACTGTGAAATATCTTCTTGAAGACCTACATTAAAGTCATTTTTCAAACGGTTTATCTCTTTACTGTTATGGATTAATGGACCGTAAGTAAAGGCTCCCTGTGTTTCCTCAGCGATATCGATAGCCCGCTTAACCCCAAAACAAAAACCGTAATTTTCAGCCAAGGTAATGGTCATAACGCAACCTTTGTAATTTTTGATAAAAGTTCAAAAAAGTTTGGAAATGAAGTATCGATACAAGCAATATCTTCTACTTCCATATCACAAACCAAACCGGCAATGGCAAAGCTCATAGCAATGCGGTGATCCCCGAAACTGGTTACTGTGGCAGGCTTTAGCATGCCTCCCGTGATCTCATAACCATCCTCAAACTCTTTTACAGTTATACCACACTTTTGAAGATTTTCCATAACCGTTGAAATACGGTCGCTCTCTTTCACTCTGAGTTCTTCGGCATTTTCGACACGGCTCGTACCTTGGGCACAACTCATGGCAATGGCTAAGGCTGGAAGCTCATCAATAAGCCAGGATATATTGGTGCTGACTCTTGTCGCTTTAAGCGGGGCATAACTTACTTTGATATCCCCGATCGGCTCATAACGGTTATCCGTCTCGATATATTCGATCTTGGTTCCCATCGCTTCTAAGACTTTAAACGCTTCAATGCGTGTAGGATTAAGCGTCACACCTTTAAGCGTGATTGTAGCATCCGGTGTAATCGCCGCTGCGACGGCAAAGAAAAAGGCCGAAGAGGGATCCGTTGGAACATAGATATCTAAGGGTTTTAAAAGGCTTTTAAGTGGATGAATTTTAAGATCCAAGCCATCACGTTCGATCGTTGCACCCATACCCGTTAACATGCGTTCTGTATGATCACGAGAGAGTTCCGGTTCGCTATAGTCACACACGCCATCAGCTTGCAGTGCCGCTAAAATAAGTGCGGATTTCACTTGAGCCGAAGCGATCTGGCTCTTATAGTTAAAAGCTTTAAGCGATCCGCCACGGATATGCAAAGGAGCCAGATCCCCTTCATTGCGACCATCTATCTGTGCTCCGATACTTTGAAGCGGTTTGGTCACACGTTTCATGGGACGGCGTTTGAGATACTCATCTCCTGTTAAGACAAAAGATCCGTTAGCAGAAGCCAAAAGACCACAAAACAGACGCATACCGGTACCGGAGTTTCCACAATCCAAGATATCTTCCGGCTCTTTGATACCACTAGAGCTAATCTCAATAACCGTTCCGTCATCTTTGACATCAGCACCCAGATCTTTAACAATCTGCAGTGTATTTAAAGTATCTTCGGCACGTAAGAAGTTACGAATTTTTGTAGTACCCTCAGCCAACACAGAAAACATGGCACTTCGATGCGAGATCGACTTATCCGAAGCGATAGAGTCAATCAAGAGATCAAATTTCTGGGCTTTTTTAACACTAACGCTTTTCATCAAACTTCCTATCTTAACGTGAATCCGAGATCTTTTTCTAGAGTCTCCATGATCTTTTTCATAATGGCATTAATCTCTTTATCTTTAAGAGTTTTCTCATCTGACTGTATCATAAATCTCAGTGTCAGACTCACCTGATCACCCAACTTTTCATCTTGGTAGATATCAATCATATCAAAACTATTGAGTTCTTTAATATCAAGCTTGTTTAACAAGCCTTTGATCTCGGCATACACAAAGTCTTGTGGTACCACGATACTGATATCACGTCGTACAGCTTGATATTTAGAGTAAGCTTGAGCCTGCGTACGCCCTGTTTGAAGCTTTTGTACATCAATTTCAGCTAAAAAAGTTGCCGGAAGATCATGCTCTGTAGCCACTTTGGTATGCAGTTTAAAGATCTTACCGATAACAACACCGTTGACAATCATGGAAGCCGTTTGATACGGGTGTTCCAACTCTGAATCTGGCTCTGCCTCCTGTAGTTCAAAAAGACCTACAACATCAGAAACTTTTTGAACAAAAGTTCCAAAATCAATCTCTTCGGGCTGACCGTGATTACTCACCTTGGCCCCTTCAAGATCACCTGAAAAGAGAAATGAAAGCACCGTTCTTTCTTCTCTGTGGGCATCAAAAATGGTACCGTACTCAAAAAGCGGTACTGTTTTTTGTCCCATTTTCATATTGCGGCTGGCTGCTTCAATATGAGCAATATGCATTGTCGGACGCAAAGTATCCATGGTATCAACAATAGGGTTTAAAAGTTCCAGTTTTTTCAGTACCGCTTTAAAGCCATATTTCTCCACCGTAGAACGTTCGCTAAAGAGATAAGAAAGCGTCTCAAAGAAGCCGATTGCTGCGGCTTGGGTACGAAGTTTTTGCTTGAGTTTATGAGCAGCAAATGCTTCGTTGTATGCATCACTTTCTATAAAAGCCAATGGTTTAGGCGTGATATTGTCAATACCTACCATACGAACAATCTCTTCAACCACATCTTGTTCATTGATGATGTCATGTCTGAAGCGTGGCGGGTGGACTACGATATTGTCTGCTTGTGATTTGATCACCTCAAAACCTAAGGTTGTTAAGACTTTTACAATCTCAACTTTTTCAATTTCATCCCCGATAAGAGCATTGATCGAATCAAGGTTAAGATTAAGTGTCGCTTGTTGATAATCACTACGGTATTCAAACGTACCCGGGAAAATCTCAATACCGCAATAACGCATTAAAAGATCTGTACAGTAAGAGATACCCAAGTCGATATCCGGTTCGCTTCCACGAGAGGTTCGGTAATAGCTGTCATCGGTTTTAAGCTTCAAATCATATACCTGCTTTGAGATCGTTTCAGGATGGATATAAGAAGCTTCCAGAACCACTTTGGCACCGCTCTTTTTCACTTTGGAGTGATCTTGTTGCATAATACCAACAGTTGAGACCTCTTTGAGGCCTTCTACCACGGC
>JBFHUP010000074.1:0-7454 GCA_041589975.1 Sulfurimonadaceae bacterium
ACCTTTTTGATAGGACGTACGCAGAAAAAGCAACTTATGCCTACACTAAAGAAAAATATACAGCTGCTGCTCCTAGAGAGATCTTTGTGTCAGCGTCGTATCACTGGTAATGCGTAAGCTTTTTAAAATACACAAATTTGCAGGTCTTTCTGCAGGTTTGGTGTTACTTGTTTTGGGATTAACAGGCTTTTTGCTCGACCACAAAAATTGGTCATGGCTCTATGATGTGAAAGTAAATAATACTTTTTTGCCGCAAAGTACGATTGATAAAGAATCAAGGCTTTATCAGACACACTTAACAGCATTTGATACGATCTATATCGCAACAAAGCGGGGTGTTTATGCTCAACAAGGTGATCACCAATCACTCTCATTAGATCACTCAACGAATGATATTAGATTTGATATGACTACCCAATCACTTTATGCTGCAACATCAGATGGCATATTTGTCAAAAGAGGAGTGAAAGATTGGACTCTTTTGGCTTTAAGAGATAGTTATGTCAACGCAATAAGTGTAGCGAAAGGGAAGGTCTTTGCAAGTGTTGACAAAAAAGATCTCTATCTCGTAGATGGTATTACAGGAAAAACAGGAGCTCTGCCTGAGGTAGCACTTGACTTACAACAAAGAGATATATCCTTGTCTCGGTTTGTAAGAGATTTGCACTATGGACGGGGTCTTTTTGATGATGGTTGGTCACTACTTCTTAATGATATAGCTGCACTATACATACTTTTGCTGGCAGTCACTGGGTATTGGATGTTTGTGATTATCCAACGACAGCGACGCGGCATAAAAAGTAAAAAGCATTATTTGAAAAAACTAACCAAGGTTCATGCTAACTGGATGGCTGTGGTACTAGGGTTTCCTTTTTTTATTTTATTGGTCACTGGGATTTTTTTAGATCATGCACGCTTTTTCCAGCCTTTTTTATCCAGTACCAAAGTCCCACCATCTTTACAGCCAACGGTCTATACAACCCTGCATGAAGACATTTGGAGTGTTGAGTATGATGCAAAGAGTTTTTTTATAGGCAACCGCTTTGGTATCTTTAAAAGCGAGGATAAAAAGGTTTGGCACGAGGTTTCCAAAGGATTTGGATATAAAATGATGAGACTTAATGATGAACTTTTTATCAGTGGTATGGGAGCTCCAAACCGCAAGCAAAAGCCTGATGGTACTTTTGCTATTTTGCCAAAGACGCCACATATGTTTAAGTCTGTTTCGCAAGAGGAGAGTTTGAAATTTCATAAAGAATTTCCTATCACTTATGAAGATACATCACTTTATACGATCATGCTAACACTACATGACGGCAGTTTCTTTGCTTCATGGTGGATCTGGATCAATGATTACGCTTCTGTGATGCTTTTTGTCCTTATGATTACGGGAAGTATACGCTACTTTAGAAAGAAACGCTTGTTTCGAAGATAAGCACTTTTCTAAAAAGTGCCTATCATAATAGGTAATGCAAACAAAAGTTAATACAAAATTAACACATATCCTCTATGGTACTTATTGATTTTATATATAGGACATAGAATGAAAAAAACTGTTTTACTCTCAATGGCTGCATTTTCGGCACTTTATGCGGCTGATGTTGACCTGGGAGTCGTCAATGTCATCGAAAAATCTCATACCGAAGTGATCGATGATGTCAGTGGGGATCAAGTTAAAAGTGCTGATTTGGCTGAAGCTCTTTATAAAGAGGTGCCAAGTGTCAATATGATCCGTCGCAGTGGTATCGCTAATGATATTGTTTTACGTGGTCAAAAGCGTGACAATATTGCTTTTACGATTGATGATGCCAAAATCTTTGGGGCCTGTCCAAATCGAATGGACCCGCCAAGTTCTCATGTGTTAACCTCCAATGTTGGCAAAGTAACGGTGAGTGAAGGACCATTTGACGTAACAACGTTTGGAACACTGAGTGGTAGTGTCAAAGTAGAGACAAAAAAGCCTAAAAAAGGTTTGCATGGTGATATCTACTTTAATGCAGGTAGCTTTGCTTATCAAAAAACAGGAGCTACGGTTGCGGGCGGAAGTGATAATTTTCGTTATCTTTTAACGGCTTCAACAGAATCAAGTGACCAATATGAAGATGGTGAAGGCAGAACTTTAGCAGAACAGTTGGCCTTTAAAAACACCAACACAACGCAAGGTCAAAATCCTGAATATCAAGACAGATATAAAGACATGAAAGCCTATGAAAAGGACACTTTCATGTCAAAATTTTTCATTAATTTAGCTGACAATCATGACGTAGAACTTTCATACACAGCCAATAGAAGTGATGATGTTTTATATCCAAACAGTAGAATGGATGCACTCTATGATGATAGTGATATCGTAAACTTTCGCTATACAGCAAATGATTTGTCTTCTTGGTCAAAGAAATTTCAGGTTAAGGCTTACAACACGAAAGTCGATCATCCAATGACTACGCAATACAGACTTTTATCAGATTCTAATAACAGTGACAGTGTAGATGATTCCAATCAAAGAATGATCAACGCGTTAACAACGAGTACGACTGGTTTTAAACTTGTTAATGATACAGAGTTAAAAGGGGCGTTACTTACAACGGGTATAGATACAAGTGTCAGAAATTGGGATGGCGTATATACTAAGTTTGGGATGATGTCAGGTTTGACAGGTAATAAATCTATTGATGATGTTGATACGCAAAACTTTGCAATTTTTGCTAAATATAGCCGCAAGATGGATAAGTTAAAACTTACATTGGGTGTTCGTATCAATGATACAACAATCTCAACGGCAAATACGGCCTATGCTGATCGAAGCTTTGATGGTGTAGATGCTAATATCCGTGCAACGTATAAATCAGATAAAAAGAGTTCACTCTTTTTTGGTATGGGTCAAGCTTCACGTGTACCTGATGCCAGAGAGCTTTTTTTGACACATATGAATGGTACAACGGTTTATGGAACACCGACACTTAAAGAGACAACAAATAGAGAAATTGATCTGGGATATAGCAAAAAATATGAAAATGGTTCTTCCAATCTTAAAATTTTCTACTCTATGCTAGAAGATTATATCTATTACAATGCAGACAGTACTTCAAACAATTTTGAAAATATCGATGCAACGATTTATGGTATCGAGATTAAAGGGCGTTATGATTTAAGTGACAATAACTATTTCAAATTAGGAGCTACGTATCAAAGGGGAGAAAAAGATCAAGCTCTTGCAGGGCAAACAGACAAAGATCTGGCTGATATCACCCCGCTAAAAGCGACATTTTCTTTCAATCACGAGCCGGACGATTACACGCATTACAAAATTGAGTTGGTAACAGCTGATGCATGGGATGATTTTGATGCGGATAATGGGGAGCAAGCTATCGCCGGTTATGGTGTCCTTAACCTAAAAGCAAAAAAAGTATTCAAGAAAAAGTATGAAGTGATTGTTGGCGTTGACAATGTTACAGATAAAACCTATGCGATATCTAATACCTATGCGGACTTAACACTTTTAGGTGATGGTCTTACTAACGAAGTGATGCTTCTTAACGAACCGGGACGCTACTTCTACACAAACTTGAAATATAAGTTCTAACCGTTAACAGCCTTCGGGCTGCTTTAAAACGTCTCATGCACACAAAACTAGTTAAATAGGCAGGTAGATAGCTGCTTTAAAGGTTTTGTATCCGTGATAAAAGGGGTTTTTTTCAATCGCTAACATCAAAGGAAGAGCTTGTAAATGGTAGCCGCTTGTAGGCAGCCAATCACTAAAAAGTTTTTTAATCAGAGCGAAAACTTCATCAAAATTACCCTCTAAATTCATTCTCAAAGCCAAAAATTCTTCACTTTTATCATGCAGCATCGGGTGCTTTTGGGGAAGTGTGTCAACCTCCATGGCAACACGATAGTGCATACTTCTCTCTTTGGTCAAATAGGGATTGTCATCAAATATCATAATCTGCTTCTGCTCTTTAAGACCGTTTTTCAAAATCTTTGATTTAAACTTTTGCCAGCTGTGATACAGGGTATGGACGCCCTTGGAACGTTGATATAAAAGTTGTTTAGGTGCTACGGTTACAACAGAAGCATTGGCAACAATAGAGGGCTGCTTACCGGTATGGTGAAATTTTTTCCATTGCATAGGAGTTTTTTTAAAACGCTTTTTAAAAGCTCTTATAAAACTTGCGTGAGAGGCGTAACCACTTTTGGTTGCAATATAGGCAATAGGCAAAGAGGGCGTGCTGATGATCATGAGTGCAGCATATTGCAGACGCACTGCCTGG
Organism: Sulfurimonadaceae bacterium; assembly: GCA_041589975.1. GTDB lineage: Bacteria > Campylobacterota > Campylobacteria > Campylobacterales > Sulfurimonadaceae > JBFEYF01. The sequence goes on from JBFHUP010000074.1 coordinate 4,272, forward strand.
ACAAACTCATAAAGCGTTTTACCCGTCTCCTCTTTAAAAAGTCGCAATAAATGAAAAGCACTGATTTGGTGCTTTTGCGAAAAGTGTTCGAGAGAAATATCCGAATCAAGTTCTTTGTAGATGGAGGCGATTATTTGATGAATTACAGAGCGGTTTTTATCTTTCATACGGTATTATAGCAATAAAAGAGAATTGTTTAATCATAAAAGTAAAATTTATTTTACTTTAATTGCTTTTGAAGCATGGGCTTGTGCCTGCAATGAGTTTTTGTGGCTTTAAGTGAGTTGTAATGGATATTGCACTATGATGTAAGCACAAAAGAAGATGAAGTTTAACATTCTCTTCTATCCCCTACTTAAGGATGTTCCATGAATAAAGCGTTATTAGCTGTTGCTGGTGTAGCTGTTGCAGGTGGTGTTTACTATTTTGTCTCCACAAAAAGCACTTTAACGGGAGAGACTACAGATATTTCGATTCCTTCTATTTCGAAGTCTGAGTTGCGTTCTATTGTTAAGTCTCAAGCCAAAGGTTATGAAGCTTCAGGTTTTGCTATCGCTGAAAGCGGTGATACTTTTGTGCTCAAAGCTGAAGATGAGCAAAAAGTGCGTGAATTTCTTTTTGAAAAATTTGCATCGATGATGCCTAGCAGCTATGCTTCTGCACTGCAGCCGCTTAAAGAAGAGTTTATGAAAAGCGGCGAAAACTTCGTAGAGGGCCTGGAGTTTGATATGAAGGTCATAGAAACCAATGGTGCAGCTCAGTTGGAAGTAACACTTAAAAAACTTCCGAGAGAGGTTCAAGAAGATATGGAGCGTGCAGGTGCCGAAGCCCAATGGTTTAAAGACATGTTGGATCGTGGTACATTTGCGTATATCCTCTCTATGAACAAAGAGGGTGATGTTAACGGCATTATGGTCAAAGATATTAATGAACAGATCAAACCGGATGAAGATACGACGGTTGACCTGAAAGTGCAAGGAGTCTGGGCGAAGTTTCATGGTGATATCAACGCTGAGTTTAAACTTCAAGAAGGGGTTAAAAACATCTCCCTTGCCGTACAAGAGCGTGAAAAACATTTTGATTTTGCAGTCCAAAACATTAAAGGGGGTCTGAATCAAACATCGCCTTTAGATCAAACTTCCTCTTCAAGTATTGAAAAAATTGCTTTTAATGCAGAAAAATATGGCGAATTTGTTAAGTTCTTAATGAACGGTATTGCCTTTAGTTCTAAAACTGAGACGGTCAATGGCTTTATCAACTCAGATGCAGAGATCGCAGCACACAATACGCATTTTAAATTGACAGAAAATGGGGTTGAAACTGCAGAAGTAACACTTAACGGTTTTAAGTTTGCATTTTTGGCTGAACATATCAGTAAAGAAGCAGCTTTAGCGATTCAAGAGATCGGTATGAATCCAAATCCTGAAGCGGTTTCAAAGCAGACGCTTGAAGCTTTTGAAAAGATGATCAAAAGCGGACTGACACTCAAAATTACTGCATTGAATGCAGAACGTTTAGCGGTTAATGCAGGCCCTGTCGATAAAGAGCTTAAAAAGTTTTCCTTTACGGTTGATGCTCAGCTTAAAGAGAACTCATTGGATATGAAAGCCGGTAACCCTGCTCAATATATCCCTTTTGTCAAAGTTAATGCGAGACTTGCAGTCAATGATGCGGATTTAACGAGTTTGGTACAGTTGCAGCCGATGATGGGTATGTTTACGGCGATGAAAAAAGTTGAAGGTGAACTAGCCGTATTTAACTTTGCGTTTGTCAATGGTCAGATGACGATTAACGGACAGCAACTTCCATTTTAATGATACGCAACAGGAGTAAAAGCCCCTGTTACTACGCTAACGCTGAGTTTGCTTCAGCAGCAGGCTCACGCGACTAGTCGCTTAACGGTTGGACATCAAAGAGTTTGATCAGATCTTTACAGCTTCTAGAATTTTCTTTTTGATTTTATAGATACAGTGTATCGAGCATCAGTTGAATAGAGACTCTATCATTGTATTCATTTTTGTTGAGTGTGTAAGAGAAGCTCAGTTTTTGGCCATTTTCTAATGGGTCACTGTTTCTAAAGGCTACGGCTTTAAGGCCATATTTTTCATGGGGAGATTCTACGCTAAAGCCCAGCGTCATCTTATCGGCTCCCATGCGTTTGACGTAGTTGGCTTGGACATTTTTCATCAGAAACTTCGGACGCAGATTACCTTCGCCGTAGGGCTCAAAGTGTTCGATCATACGAAGTAGTCTGAAATCGATATCTTTGGTGTAAAGTTCTCCCATGATCTGATCTTTGGGGATAAAGAGGCTTTTGTCAAGCTTGGAGGCATGGGCATTGATCTCTTCTGTAAAAGCATGAAGATCTCTCTCGTTCAAAGCCAATCCTGCTGCCATCTTGTGTCCGCCGTATTTGATGAGGTGGGTATCTGATTGGACTAAAAGTTTATGCAGGTTGACATCTCCGATACTGCGTGCACTCCCTTTGGCAATACCGTTTTCGATAGCCAGAACTAAAGCAGGTTTGCCAAACTTATCAACCAAGCGAGAGGCTACAATGCCTACAACCCCTTCATGCCAGTTTTTATGATCGACAACGATGATAGGATCGTCAGGGTTAACCATCTCCATCGCTTCTTTGGTGGCGTTAGCTTCGACATCTTTGCGGAAGCTATTAAGGCGGTCAAGTTTTTCTAAAGCCTCATAGGCTGTTTGTGGGTCAGCTGCTGTTAAAAAGGCTAGAGCGTGAGAGGCATCATCCATGCGTCCGGCTGAATTGATACGCGGTGCTATTTGAAAACCGATGTCTTCCGCTGTGATCTGCTCTTTGTTAAGATAGGAGCATAGGGCCATAGTCGCAGGACGATAACCTTGGCCGATACGTGTTAGACCACTTTGAACCATGGCTCTGTTGATATTGACTAATGGCATCACATCAGCAATGATAGCGATGCTTAGTAGATCCAAAAAGGAGCTCATATCAACATTGAGCTTGAGTTCTTTTTTAACGAGAGCCAAAAGCAGCCAGGCCACTTGAGCTCCACAGATCTCTTTAAAAGGGTAGGGACAGTCAGCAAGTTTTGGATTGACAATAGCAAAGGCATCAGGTAAAACTGGTGAAGGCGTGTGATGATCACTGATGATCAGATCAATGCCACGCTCTTTACAGATATCTGCTGCAGC
>JBFHUP010000075.1:0-7443 GCA_041589975.1 Sulfurimonadaceae bacterium
AAAAGTCAACTAATTAGTTAGTTTATAAGATCTCATCCTCGTAAAGATCTCCATAGAGCTCTTTATAGATCAGAAAGAGTCTAAAGTCAAATTCCAGTTGATGATAGTTCCCATCCATATAGGCACAGAGATTATAAAAAGCCTTGTTATGTTCTTTTTGCTTAAAGTGAGCCAATTCATGGATGACGATCATGCGTAAAAAATCTTCTGAGCAGTTTTTAAAGATGGTCGCGATATAGATCTCATTTTTGGCTTTGAGTTTTCCGCCTTGAACTCTGGATATGAAGTGGTGCGTTCCTAAAGCATTTTTCATGACATTGATCTTACTGTCATAGGCCACTTTAGAGAGGGGTCCGGATTTCTTCATATGCGAGTTTTTAAGCTCCATGACATAATCAAACAAAGCCTTATCGTTTTTGATAGTATGAGTTGTAGGATATTTTGATAAGAGATACGCTTTTAATTGTCCCGTATCGATGAGCTTTTGAACATCATCTTGAAGCTCTTGTGAGTAGTTTTTAATAAAGCGTAAATTATCTTTCATCATAACCTCATAGTTTTAAACTCTCACCCCTAATTATAGTGTAAAATTACACGACAAGGAGTGACATGAACCATCCACATATTTATGCTGTCATCATAGGTACTGAGATCTTAAATCGCCGTCGCAGTGACAAACATTTTGAAAAACTCTCTACTGCTTTAGCCGAAAAAGGTTTTTCACTTTTTGCATCCTTTGTCATCAAAGATGATGCAGAGCTTATCTCAAATATCTACAATATCGTGAAGAACGACCCTGAAGCGATCATGTTTAGTTTTGGCGGTATCGGTTCCACGCCGGATGATCTGACACGTCAACTGGCTGCCAATACTTTTAGTGACGGCAAACTCTACCGCCATGCCAAGTTTGAACAAGATATCCTTGATCGTCTAGGAGAAGAACGAGCCTACCCGCATCCTATCAAGATGTCAGACCTGCCTAAAGACGCGGGACTGCTTTTTAACCCTGTTAATAATATGTCGGGCTTTTATCTGCAAGATCGTTATTTTTTTATGCCGGGCTTTCCAGAGATGGCTCACCCCATGATCGATAACATCGTTGCAGAGTTTTTACCTGAAGCAGTCACGCTCTTTTCCAAAGGTTTTATAGCTGAATGTGGTGAAGGACGTCTGACACAGTTTATGGTCGATCTGCCTGACGGTTTGGAACTCTCATCACTGCCGATGATCAACAGCGGCAGCCCTAGAGTGGAACTGACCCTGACTGGAAAAGATCAGGCTCAAGTAGAAGAAGCCCTCAAAACCTTTACCACTTATCTTGATAAAGAGTCCATAGAATATAACTACCTCTAAGGCAGTTTGGGCCGACTCAATGCTTGGGTCATCTCAAAAGCAAGTGAATCATTGCATAAAAGTTGCGTCTCACCCAGCTTCAATCTCCCACCTTTTAAGACTCTAACTCTCAGACCACCTCTGCCCTTCATCAGCTTCATTACCCCTTTTCCCATGGACACATCCATCCAGTGACACGGAGCACAGTGCTTGACTCCCTCAAAAACAACACCATCGATCTCAAACTGCTTGCCGATAAGCTCGATGACATTGACACCACTGATCATGATATTTCGCCGGAACAGTTCAGCTTTTACTTTAGACTTATCATGTTGCTCTTGTATCAGATCCACCACTTCAGAGTTCACAAACGTGACCTGACCATCATAATTTTTTTTCAGGTCATAAAACCTGTCACCAACAATCCCCTTTTGGGTCACACAGTCGATGGTATCAGGCATGAAAGTCTCATGAGATGAAGGTGTTTTATCTTTGTGTCCAAAATAGTTATGTCGGTGACTGATAAAAAAAGCATCTAATTGAATCTTATAGTTAGGCATAAGCAATTATAGCTTATACTCTTTTATCAAGCCAAAGGATCAAAGATGAAAAAGCTCTACATAGTACGTCACGCTACCGCCGAAGATGCCACAGGCGATATGAGTGATCACCAACGACCCTTAAGTGCCAAAGGTATCTCTGAAGCTGATGTGATGGCCCACAGACTTTTAGAGTGCAAACTTGCACCTCAAAAGATCTTAGCCAGCTCTGCTTTAAGAACAACCATGACAGCCAACACCATGTCACAAGTCTTAGATCAAGAAGATGTAGAGCTTAGAGATGAGCTTTATAATGCCCCTTATGAAACCCTTTTAGAGCATATTGAAAAAACGGATAAGAGTATTGAAGAGCTGATGATCATCGCTCATAATCCAGGTGTGAGTATGTTGATGAGTTATTTTATCGGTAATTACGACACCTTACCACCCTGTAGTGTCATCGAAGTGCATTTTGATGTGGATGAATGGAATAATGTAGATCGTAAACACCTGGTTTTTGATGAAATTCGAACGACTTTAGATTAATTTCACGCTTCTATATATAGGAAAGATTTTATCAAATAATAACTTGAAGCACCTGTAGCATCCGACTAAGAAAGCAACCTAGCGAGTGCAGAACTATTTGAGTTTTTCCCAAGAACCTAACTTACTCTCTTTTTCCAAACTATCTTCAAGCATGCTCAGAAACAGATCCCGCTCCACACAAATAGCACCCAAAGAGATCAGATGATCGGTTGGCAGCTGACAATCAATAAAAGAAAATCCATGATCCATAGCAAATTCGACCAAAGTTGCAAAAGCTACCTTCGAGGCATCTTTTTCTAAAGAAAACATCGATTCTCCAAAAAAGGCATTGCCCAGACTGACACCATACAGTCCTCCGACAAGCTTACCATCCAAATAGGTCTCAACAGAGTGGGCATACCCCATCTCATGCAGGGTCTCATAGGCTGCTATCATTTCAGGTAAAATCCATGTCCCTTTTTCCACACGGTCTCCTACTTCTCGGCACCCGCGAATGGTGGCTGAAAAGTCATGATCAAACTTTACTTCAAAACCGGCATTACGGATACGTTTATCAAGTGATCGGCTCTTTTTAAATTCATACGGAAGCATAATACAGCGAGGGTTGGGTGACCACCACAAAATGGGATCACCCGGTGCGTACCAAGGAAAGATACCTGTTTTATAGGCCTCTAAAATACGTGAGGGGCTTAGGTCTCCCCCATAGGCTACGATACCTTGGGAATTAGCCGCAGTGGCCGCAGGGAAAGGGTCGTTAGATTCTAGATAGGGAAGCTCAAACATCTAGACCCAAAACACCCTATTTCGACTCAGAGTCAAGTGTAAATTTATCTTTTTGGTAGCCGACTTTGACTTTACCGCCATCTTTGAGTTTACCAAAGAGGATCTCATCAGCCAGAGCATTTTTGATCTTATCCTGGATCACACGCTCTAATGGACGAGCACCCATAGCCGGATCATATCCAAGCTTCGCAAGCTCTTGTTTAGCTTTTTTCGTAACCGTTACAACGATCTCTTTTTTCTCTAACTCAGCATTAAATTCAGCGATAAACTTATCAACGATATCTTCAACCATCATCATCGTCAATTGATTAAACGGTACAATCGCATCCAGACGGTTTCTAAACTCCGGTGAGAAGAACGATTTAAGAGCAGCATTCGTGTTCAGTGTCTTATCCGTTGTAAATCCAAGAACCGAAGCCTCTTGTGCCCCGATATTGGAAGTCATAATGATAATAACATTTTGGAAATCTGCTTTAAATCCATTGTTATCTGTCAGTGACGCCGCATCAAGCACTTGAAGCAAGATATTCATAATATCCGGATGAGCTTTTTCGATCTCATCAAGAAGAAGTACCATATACGGATGTTTCTTAACCGATTCGACTAAAAGACCACCCTGTTCAAAACCGACATAACCCGGAGGGGCACCGACAAGACGTGAAACCGCATGGCCTTCCATATACTCACTCATATCAATGCGTTCAAAGTGAATACCTAAGATCTCAGCTAAGCTCTTAGCCAGCTCTGTTTTACCCACACCTGTAGGACCTGAAAATAAAAAGCTAGCTACTGGTTTGGTACCTTTAGAAAGCCCTGCTCGACCGCGTTTAACCGCTTGAGAAACCAGTGTGACTGCTTGATCTTGACCCACAACCTGTTTTTTGAGTTTTTTCTCAAGATCTTTAAGCAACTTCAGATCATCTTGCGTCACCATATTGGCAGGGATCTGTGCGATACGAGCGATGGCTGCTTCAATATCTTCAACGTCTACAACCTTTTTAGGCTTTTGAAGCAGGTGAAACGAAGCTCCTGTTTCATCGATAAGATCAATCGCAATATCCGGTAGAAATCTATCCGTAATATAACGCTTGGATAACTCTACGGCAGAAACAAGCGACTCATCCGTATAGGTAATATTATGATGTTTTTCATAACGATCTTTGAGACCTTGAAGGATCTTGATACTATCTTCGATGGAAGGCTCTTTAATATCGATTTTGGCAAAACGGCGAGATAACGCTTTATCTTTATCCATCGCATTTCTAAACTCTGCATAAGTCGTAGCACCGATCACCGTTAACGCTCCCGAAGCCAAGGCAGGTTTGAGCTGGTTACTGGCATCCATACTACCGCCGCTTACAGATCCTGCTCCAACAATGGTGTGCATCTCATCGATAAACAGAATCGCTTTAGGCAGATCTGTGAGTTCTTTCATCACTGCTTTAAGTCGTTTTTCAAAGTCACCACGATATTTTGTACCCGCGATCAATGTCCCCAAGTCCAAGGCAAAAAGTTGAGCATTTTTAAGAATCTCCGGAACATCACCCGCTTCAATTTTCAGTGCCAACCCTTCAGCAATCGCGGTTTTACCGACACCCGGTTCACCTAGAAGCAGTGGGTTATTCTTTTTGCGACGACACAATACTTGAATCGCTCTATCAATCTCCTCTTTACGCCCTACAATCGGATCAATCTGACCCTCTTTAGCTTTGGCTAAAAGGTCGATACAGTAGGTTTGCAAAGCAGTCTCTTCACCGTTTTGAGTATTTTCTGGTGTTTTATGAGAAATTACCTCTAAGACATCCACGCGGTCAATCGCCTGCTCTCGTAAAATCATATAGGCAAAGGATTGTTCCTCTTCAAATACGGCTGCTAAAAGGTCACCAATTTGTGCCTCTTTTTTCTGAGCACTGTTAACATGACGCATCATACGGTCAATCAAACGTGACAGAGCCACCGTCTCAAAAGGGTCTTGCTCCAACTCATCCGGCAGTGGTGTCATGCTTTGCATGATATATTCACTCACTTTTTCTCGCATAAAAGTAATATCAGCTTGACACTGATTTAAAATATCCGCTCCATCCGCACTGGTTAATAGAGCTAAAAAAACATGTTCGATTGTTAAATACTCATGCCGTTGATCTTTGGCAAAAGTCAGAGCCTTTTGAAAAAGGGCGTTTAGATCTGAACTAATCATTAGGCTTCCTCCATTTCAGCTTTTAGTGGGTGACCGTGTTCTTTGGCAAGTTTGGCTACTTGCAGCACTTTGGTCTCTGCAATCTCATAAGAGAAGGTTCCGCATAATCCACGTTGTTGTTCATGCACCATCAAAGTAATCGCTTCAGCTTCCTGATAGGTCTTATGAAAAATAGTCATTAATATATCCACGACAAACTCCATAGGCGTATAATCATCATTAAGAATATAGACATGGTACTCTTTTGGTGTTAAAACATCAAACTCTACCGTCTCTTCAGTATGTGTATGCTTTCGTGTACTCATTAGCCTGCCGCCTTTAAGAAATCTTCAATTATATCCTGTGGATTCTCTTGTCCGACCGAGATACGAACAAGTCCCGGTGTAATACCTAAAAAGGCTCTTTCGTCTTCACTAAAGTCACTATAGATCGTGGACGCCATATGCAGACCCAAGGTTCTTGAATCCCCGATATTCGCCGTAATGGTGATTAATTCTGATCGGTTTAAAAATTCAAAGGCCTTCTCTTTAGTCCCAAAATCCAGCGTTAAAAGGGTTCCTGTCGCTTTATTAAAGATCGTATTAAAACGATCATGATGCTCATGATCCGGCAGTGAGGGATGATTAACATTCAAACCTGCGTCCGAAAGACCTTTAGCCACGGTTGTCACATTTTCAATAGATCGAGGCAGACGGATCGGAAGACTCTCCAGACCCAACATCGTAAGGTACGATGAAAAAGCTGAAGCACTCATACCAAAATCTCTTAAGGCACGTTTTTTAGCGACTGGAATCATCGCCATTTTACCCATCTTCTCGATCGGCTTGGCAAAAAACGGATAGCGTGGACCTTTGAGTTTGTCTGCACCCTCATTAACTGCTCTAAATACGGCAGCTCCACCTAAGACCGAAGCATTACCTGTAATAATTTTTGTTGTCGAATAAACCACGATATCAGCACCCATTTTAAGGGGTTGCAGCGTAATCGGTGTACAGGTGTTATCCACAATTGAGATAATGCCATGTTGATTAGCCATCTCTAAAAGACGTGGCATATCAGGCAGTTTCATATTGGGATTACCGACACTCTCTAAAAAGATGATCTTAGTATTTTCATTGATCGCAGCTTCAATCGCTTCAAATTCATCCACATCAAAAAAATGCGGTGTCACGCCAAAACGTTTGGTCGTCTCTGAAAAAAATGAATAGGTACCGCCAAAAAGTCCTCCTATCGAGATCACCTCATCACCGGCACTAAGCAGTGACATACAAGCCAGTGAAATCGCTCCCATCCCTGAAGAAGTCACGACAGCACCCACACCGCCATCCATATGAGCTAAAAGGGATTCCAGTTTTCCTGAGGTCGGATTACCGACACGGGCATACAGCGGTTTTTTAACACTTCCGGAAAAGATACCCTCGCCCTCTTCCATCGTTTCGTAAGCAAAAGCAGCTGATTGTGCTATAATCGGGCTAATCGGTCCTGATTTTTGACCCGTCATTTGGATAAAATCTGTTGCAAATTTTTCAAACAGTTCCATAAAATTGTTCCTAAACTATGGGGAAATATCATCTCCCCAACTTAAATATAGGCTGATTATAGAGCCTTTTGACTAAAAAAGAGATGAAAGAAAATGAATAAACCAATAATTTTTGTAACCGCAACCAATACGGATATCGGTAAAACCTATACGATGAAGCAGCTTATCAAAGAACTTTCTGATCAAGGTCACCGTGTAGGTATTATCAAGCCTATAGAAACGGGAGTTGAAGAGATTCCCGTTGATGCTTACGAACTTTTCGAATATGCCAAAAGTTTTAATGAAGATCTTGATGAACTTACCTTAGAAGATGTCTGTCCTTACCAGTTCAAGCTTCCTGCCGCTCCCTATGTCGCCAAACAACATGAAGATATTGAGATCGATATCATTAAAATGGCCCTAGAAAAGATTCAAAACCACTGTGACATCATTTTGATGGAGGGAGCCGGCGGTATTTTCGTACCGATTTGTGAGGGCTTTTTTATGATTGATCTGATCGAGAGATC
>JBFHUP010000076.1:0-7286 GCA_041589975.1 Sulfurimonadaceae bacterium
AATCTTTTAAGAGAAGGTTTGGACATCCCTGAAGTCTCCCGCGTGGCGATATTAGATGCAGACAAAGAGGGCTTTTTACGTTCTGAAACATCCCTGATTCAAACCATGGGTCGAGCTGCCAGAAATGCCAATGGTAAAGTGATCATGTATGCTGACAAAATCACCAAATCGATCCAAAAAGCTTTGGATGTGACCAAATATCGTAGAGAAAAGCAGATCGCTTACAATAAAGAGCATGGCATCACACCGACCACGGTCAAACGTACCTTAGATCAAGATCTCAAAGTCGAAGATGCCGGAGAGCTTTACTCCAAAATGAAGAAAAAAGAGAAAATCCCTAAAGCAGAACGCAAAATACTTGTCCAAGATCTCACTGCCAAAATGAAAGCAGCTGCTAAAAACCTGGAATTCGAAGAAGCGGCACGTCTGAGAGATGAGATTGCCAAACTCAAAAAACTGTAGTTTCTAATAGATACATACTATTTAAAAAGCCAACCATTCACATCTGTCCATTGATGTCCGACCGTCTAAGGACGGTATCTGCCCGTGAGCCCGCTGCTAAAGCGGACCTAGTGTCAACGTAGTTAAGTGGGCTTTGCCCATCTAACGTATTAATAATATAATATTTTAATGGTATAATAGAGCATATTTAAACAAAGGAAACCTATGAGTACTGCGAATTTAAAAGACCCTGTTCTATTTATCAATCGTGAACTCTCATGGCTTCAATTTAATACGCGGGTCTTGGGCGAGGCACAAAACACCTCTTATCCCCCGCTGGAACGTCTCAAGTTTTTAGCCATTTATGCGACCAATCTGGATGAATTTTACATGATCCGTGTGGCGGGACTGAAAAAGCTTTTTAACTCGGGTGTCGTTATGGCAGGTCCGGATCAGCTTACGCCTAAAGAGCAGTTAGGTGATATCCGTCGTTATCTCTATTCAGAACGTAATGAAGCAGAGAAATGTTATATCGATATCCTTAAATCTTTGGAAAAAGAGGGTGTTTTTATCAAAGAGTATGATGAGATCACACCCGAACAGCAAAAGCAGGTAAAAAACTACTTTTTTGAAAATGTTTACTCTGTTATTTTACCTATTGCCGTGGATGCTACCCACCCTTTTCCACACCTGAATAACCTCAGCTTTGGACTGATTCTTAAACTGGTCGATCTGGAAAATGAAGATATTCACCGTTATGGTCTGGTACGTATTCCACGAACCCTGCCACGCTTTGTAGAAGTGACACCATCACTTTTTGTACCTATTGAGTCATTAGTCTCTTATAATATCAAAGAGATATTCCCGGGTTACAAGATGAAAAAATCGGCTGCCTTTAGGGTCACACGTAATGCCGATATTGCGATCGAAGAGGAAGAAGCGGATGACTTTATGCAGCTTCTTGAAGCAGGTCTGAGATCACGACGACGTGGAGAGCTCGTACGTCTGGAGTTGGGTAAACGAACCGATGATGATCTGTATGACTTTATCAACCTGCATACCAATGTCGATGATGATGATGTCTATTTTTCAACCATCCCTCTGGATCTTTCAGGGTTATGGCAGATTGTAGGGTCCAATGACCTAGCCCACTTGGCCAATCCGCCGTTTACACCCAAAAATCTGCCACCGTTTGATGACAATTCAGACATCTTTGAGACCATTGCCAAACAAGAAACAGTGCTCTATCACCCTTATGAGAGTTTTGAACCTATCGTCAGACTTATTCAGGCAGCCTCAACCGATCCTGATGTGATGTCCATTCGTATGACACTGTACCGTTCCGGCACCAACTCTCCGATTGTTAGAGCCCTAGTCGCTGCAGCTGAGTCAGGCAAACAAGTCACTGTTATGGTAGAACTTAAAGCCCGTTTTGATGAAGAGAACAACCTGATCTGGGCTAAAGCCCTTGAAAACTCAGGAGCCCATGTGGTTTATGGGATTCCTGGCCTGAAAGTCCATGCCAAAGTTGCATTAGTCATTCGCCAAGAGGGTAAAAAGCTCGAACACTATGCCCATATCGGAACCGGTAACTACAATCCAACGACAGCTAAAGTCTATACCGATATTAGTATCTTAACGGCTGATGAAGCAATCACCAAAGATGTGACCAAATTTTTCCACTTTCTAACCGGCTTTTCTAAAAAAGGGAAACTGGATAATCTTTTTATGGCACCGCTTCAGATCAAACCTAAACTGCTGTCACTGATCCAAAACGAGACCAAACAGGGCAAAAAGGGCCAAATTGTTGCCAAAATGAACTCACTGGTTGATGATGATGTCATCAAGGCACTCTACAAAGCGTCTCAGGCGGGTGTAAAGATCAACCTCATTATCCGAGGTATCTGCTGTCTGCGTCCGGGGGTTAAAGGTGTGAGTGAGACGATCACCGTGCACTCTATTATCGGAAAATATCTCGAACATGCCCGTATCTTTTACTTTAAACACAGCAAACCAAACATCTTTATTTCCAGTGCCGACTGGATGCCGCGAAATCTTCTGCGTAGGATTGAGCTTATGACACCGGTATCCAACACTGAGTCAGCCAACAAGATATTACAGATTTTGCAACTGCAAATGAGCGATAATGTATTGAGCCATAAGTTAGAAAGTGACGGTTCTTACACTCAAGTTAAGCCAACCAAAGGGGTTAAAATAGACAGTCACAAACTGATTGAAAACCATGTCAACCGTGTAGATAAGGCTGTAAAGAAACATACGCCAAATTATGTGCAGCAACTGGCGAATAGGTTATTTAAAGAGAGTTAAAAAAGTTTGATAACTTTCTTTATTTTATACGCTTCAGGAGCAAAGCCCCTTACTCTACGCTAACGCTGAGTTTGCTTCGGCAGCAGGCCCACGGGCAGAGACCGCCCTTAGACGGTTTGACATCACGTTGTTTTATTGTAATTGTTTTGCTTCTTTATTTTAATAGACAGAACTAAAAACTAAGAAGCCAAACAATGATGTTTTCACATTAATATATGACCGCGAAGGAGCTAGCGAAGCTGGGCCTGCTGCCGAAGCAAACTCAGCGTTAGCGTAGAGTAAGGGGCTTTGCTCCTTACTCGTATTAATTTAATGACAAAAAAGGAATTTATATATGTCAACTATGAGTTATCTAGGCAAAGAGCCTAAAATCGGAGAAAAAAGCTGGATTGCACCGGGTGGTGCGATGGTGATTGGAGATGTCACGATCGGTAAAGATGTCTCTATCTGGTTTGGATGTGTGGTACGTGGTGATGTCCATAAGATTGTCATTGGAGATCGTACGAGCATTCAAGACCTCTCTATGGTACATGTTACCCACTATAAAAAACCTGACGAATCTGACGGACATCCTACCATCATCGGCAATGATGTAACCGTGGGTCACAAAGTGATGCTTCATGGATGTACGATCGAAGATGCTTGTCTTATCGGTATGGGGGCTACGATTATCGATGGAGCCGTTATCGGTAAAGAGTCTATCGTGGGAGCCGGATCGCTGGTGACCAAAAACAAGAAATTTCCACCGCGAAGTCTCATTATGGGAAGTCCCGCCAAGGTTGTTAGAGAACTAACAGATGATGAAGTTAAAGAGTTGTATGCTTCGGCACAACGTTATGTCGGTTTTAAAGATAATTATCTCGATCCTTCAACACAGTTTTATCCTAGCTAAAAAGCGTATATTTCACTTCAAAAATCCCTCTCTTTTTGGGGATTATATTTTCAAATGGTTTACCTTTACACGTTACAATTTTCCTATCAATTTCAAGGAGTTAACATGTTTAAATCAATCTATCTGCTTTTTTTACTACCGATACTGCTTTTTGCCCAGGTCTATACAGAGGCCCCGAAGCTACACAGTCGTATCAACCCTACACTAAGTAATCAAGTCTTTTCATTTCACAACAGTATCAAAGATGCCAAAGATGCGGTTGTTAATATCTCGGCCAAAAAACGTACCCAACAAACTCAATCCCCACTCTTTAATGATCCCTTTTTTAGAGAGTTTTTCGGACGTCAGTACAGAGACTCTCAGCCTCGCATGGAAAGCTCTTTAGGTTCGGGTGTCATCATTTCAAGTGATGGTTATATCGTTACCAATAACCATGTCATTCAGCATGCCAAAGAGATCACCGTAACACTGCCAAACAGTAAAAAAGAGTATGAAGCCAAGCTTATCGGAACGGATCCACGAAGTGACTTAGCCGTTATCAAAATCGAAGCTAAGAAACTTAAAAGTATCGCCATTGCAGATTCAAAAGAGCTGAAAATCGGGGATGTTGTCTTTGCTATCGGTAACCCTTTTGGAGTCGGTGAAACCGTTACCCAAGGGATCATCTCAGCACTCGATCGTAATGCAGGGATCAATGAGTATGAAAACTATATCCAAACGGAT
Source organism: Sulfurimonadaceae bacterium (assembly GCA_041589975.1). Lineage (GTDB taxonomy): Bacteria > Campylobacterota > Campylobacteria > Campylobacterales > Sulfurimonadaceae > JBFEYF01. The sequence continues at coordinate 4,385 of JBFHUP010000076.1, forward strand.
GCCTCAATCAATCCGGGTAATTCCGGAGGGGCTCTCATTGACAGTCGTGGTTATCTCATCGGAATCAACACAGCCATCTTAACCCGAAGCGGCGGCAATAACGGTATCGGTTTTGCCATCCCTGCTTCAATGGTTAAACATGTGGTTTCCCAACTGATCGATCACGGAAGTATCAAACGTGGTCTTTTAGGTGTAGGTATCGAAAACATTACCAAAGACCTTTATGAGTTTTATGGTCGACGTGACGGAGCCATCGTCAATCATATCAATGAAAACTCTGCAGCAAGTAAAGCCGGTATCCGTTTAGGTGACCTTATCATCAAAGTCAATGATACAAATGTCAAAGGGGCGGTGGAACTTAAAAACATCATCGGATCAATGCCACCGGGTGAAGAGGTAGAAATCACCATCATCCGTGACAAAAAAGAGATCACATTGACAGCTAAACTCTCAACTGCCGACGCAGCTAAAGAGAGCGTCGCAGCCTTGGGCATGGAGCTCCAAAATCTGACGCCTCAGATGAAACGTAAATATGGGTTATCACCCAATATGCACGGTATTATCATCGCCAGTGTCAAACCAAACTCTGATGCCGAAGAGAGCGGTCTGGCCGCAGGTGATATCATCGTACAGCTTGAATCCACACCGATAGAGAGTATCAAGGGGTTCCAAAAGGCATATAAGTCATATAAACATTTAAAACGTAAAAGACTTTATATCTACCGTGATGGATATAACCGCCTAGCGGTGATAAAATAATACGAAAATGGAAGCAACACCACACTTACGCTTTTACCCATAGAGGTGTAAAGAGCGACAGTGGTGTTGGCATTTAGTAACAGAACCCCTCTACTCTAACATCTTCCCTTGCAGCAAAAAGCTAGCCATCCTAAAGTTCTTCTTTGAATAAAGTTTTATGCTATGCCACTTCAGAGAATTGAGCAATCTCCACCATAGCATGCTTGTTTTTGGCATCTTTGACAATTGTTTCTAACTTTTCAGCGACATCATCTTCTATCCAATCACTGCCACACTGTTGACATACAAGGGCAGGTACATCTCTAACAACAACGACACCAAAACCAAGTTCTACAGTAAAAGTAGTAGTGGATAGAGCTTTTTTACCACCACAAAAAGGGCATTTAGACATCTTTTCTCCTCGTCATATAGTCATTTTCAAATGTTTGAACATCTGGTTCATAAGCTGTGATTACATAACAGATTTCATTTTCTTGATCAAAACCTACCACCACGTGTAAAGGTGTTAAGTCAACGATCAAAAAAAGTAAGAAACTAGGATAAGGTTTATCATCGTTATATGATTCGATAACCTGTCCACTATGTAAAACTTTATAATGCCACTAAAAGTCAAGACAACTTTTTAAAGATTTATCTTCCCACCGCTGCTTGATCTTTTAAGCACTGACCTCCAATCCTTTCAAATAAACATTCATTGGCTTTTGATAATCAAGAGCTGAGTGAAATCTGTCGTGATTGTAAAAATTGATATAGCGATCAATGCCTTTTCTCAAATCAGAAATTGATGCATACTCATTGAGGTAGATCTCATCATATTTTAGTGTTCTGAAAAATCTCTCAATGGCAATATTATCAATAGATCTACCTTTACCATTCATTGATATTTTAATGCCGTTTTGTTTGAGAATATTGGTATGTTCAAAACTGGTATATTGGCTACCTTGGTCAGAGTTGAAAATATCTGGTTTGCCATACCTGGTAATAGCATCTTTGAGTACATCGGTTGCCAGAGCCGTATCCATCATCGGAGATAGTTTCCAGGCCAGTACGCTTTTGCTATGCCAATCAAGAATAGCTGCCAGATACATATGCCCACCTTTGATAGGGATATAGGTAATATCTCCACACCAAACTTGATTGGGATTGTCTACTTCTATCTCTCTTAGAAGATAAGGATAAATTTTATGTTCTTTATGTTTGATTGATGTGAGACGGCGTTTCTTTGGAAAGATCGCTTGTATGCCCATCTTATTCATCAGTCTATGTACTTTATTGACACCGATAGTAAAACCATCCTCTTTGAGTTGTTTATGCATAAAACGATAGCCATACGTTGAAGAGATCTCTGTATAGATTTGATCAATACGGTTCATAACCTTTTGATCCTGTTCACTGATAGGTTTGGCTTCATAGTACAACGTTGAACGGTTCATTTCCAGTAAATGGCACTGTCTTGTCATGGATACAGTATTAAGCTTGGAGTCGACAAGATCTTTTTTATTTGATAAGTCCAAGCTCTTTAGCTTTCCCACTGCCCAATCTCGCTCTACTGTGGTTTTACCAAGCTTCTTTGCCAAAGCGTCATTTTCATCTTTGAGCTCTTCAATCTCCTCTTTATAGGCCTTGGTAGCTCCTCCTACATCAAAAGCCAAGCTGGCATTGGCTAAAAACTGCTTTTTCCAGTCGGTTAGACTCTTTGCTGTGATCTCATATTTACTTGCCAGTTGGGCAACGGTTTGATCTCCCGATAGAAGTTCAAGTACTACTTTGGTCTTGAACTCGGCTGTATAACTTTTTCTTTTTCTGCTCATTATCTTCTCTCCTAAATCTCTTGTTAATTGTACCATTTAGGAAGATAACCTCTCTTTGTGGCTGTCTAGTTTTTTAGTGGCATTATAGTTTACTCATCGTATTTAAGTAGATCATTTAGCCCTATTTTTGTATTCCATTTTCAATCTATTTTTCAAAATTTATTAATATTACATTACAACATATTAAAACAGCACTTTAGCTTTAAAAGACAGAGGAGAGATGAGTATAAATAAAATTTAACTTTTATATAATATAATTTCATCAAATTCAATATTACACAAAGGCCCTTTTTGAAGAATTATATTTTTTTTCTACTCGAAACCTTATTTGT
>JBFHUP010000077.1:0-7274 GCA_041589975.1 Sulfurimonadaceae bacterium
ATCAGTGTCGATGTTCATTTTAATCACACCGTAAGAGATCGCTTCTCTGATCTCCTCTTTGCTTGAACCTGAACCACCGTGGAATACAAAGTTTACTGGTTTGTCAGATGCAGTCTTAAACTTCTCTTTAATATATTTTTGAGAGTTGTCAAGAATAATTGGAGTCAGTTGAACGTTACCTGGTTTGTAAACGCCATGGACATTACCAAAGGATGCCGCAATCGTAAAACGGTCAGAGATTTTAGAAAGTCTTTCGTAAGCAAAAGCTACCTCTTCAGGCTGGGTGTATAAAAGAGCGTTGTCGATGTTAGTATTATCCACACCATCCTCTTCACCACCGGTTACACCAAGCTCAATCTCCAAAGTCATGCCGATTTTACTCATACGTTTGAGGTATTTTTCACAGATTTCAATGTTTTCTTCGATCGGTTCTTCGGAAAGGTCAAGCATGTGAGAAGAGTAAAGCGGTTTACCAGTCTCTTTAAAGTGAGCTTCACCTGCATCTAAAAGAGCATCGATCCAAGGTAGAAGTTTTTTTGCAGCGTGGTCCGTGTGTAAAATCACAGGCAGTCCATACGCTTCTGCCATCATGTGTACATGCTTGGCACCCGAAATGGCTCCCACAATGGCTGCTTTTTCATTTTCATTGGATAGCCCTTTACCTGCATAGTAGCTGGCTCCTCCATTGGAAAATTGGATGATAACCGGAGAGTTAACCTCTTTGGCTGCTTCTAAAACACCGTTGATGGAATCTGTTCCTACAACATTGACTGCCGGAAGTGCAAATTCTTGCTCTTTGGCCATATCAAAAAGAATATTCAGTTCATCACCTGAAAGAACACCTGGTTTAAGTTTGGAAAGTACACCGGACATCGTGCCACCTTTATATTGTTTTGTATGATTTTTCGGATTATAACACTACTTTGTTAATGGAATCATTAATAGATCTTCCGCCAAGAGAATTTCACCTTTGAAATGCTTTTTAATATAGTTGATTGAAGCTTCTTCTCTTCCTATGGTACGTTGCATCCTGTGTCCTAAAACAACTTTTTTTACTTTAGCTTTCGAAGCGATCTCACCGATGCGAGAAGGCGTCATGTGCAAGTCGCTAGCAGCTTTATGGGCATGCTGTGGTATGGCATGATGGGCGATAAGCAGATCAGTTTGGTGTGCCAAGGTGATCAGATTGTCTGTGGTGGCCGAAGTGTCCCCTGAAAAGACGACACCTTTACCATCAACAGTCACTTTGTAGGCAAGAGCCGGTACATTTCCATGGGTGACGGCTATAAGTTCAATATCAATAGTGCCAATAGCAATTTTCTTTTTTGGGTCATCGGTCTCTTTGCTAAAAACGTGCGGCTTAAAGGAGATATATTTGGAATGGGTGTCTAATGCATCAGACATATAACCATAAAGATTTGCATTCTTAAATTGGGCATCCAAAAAACTCTTTGTATCAGGAAAATGATAGCTGCTGCTTGGTCCGAAAACCTGGATCACTTTGTGGATATTGGAAAAATAGCTTGCTTTGACCAAAGCTGCAAAGTCAGCGACATGATCGATGTGGAAATGGGTAAAAAGTATGGCATCGATATCTTCAAGTTGTGCTTTGGCTTCACCTAATCGTGCAAAGGCACCCCCTCCAAAGTCTATAAGCACTTTGGCTTTGCCATCAACCCAGATCAGATAAGAAGCAGATGCCCGTTCATCCAGTTCAGGACCACCAGAACCCAAGATCTGGACTTTGACATCACTGCCAAACAGCAACAAGGGTAAAAACAGTAGAAAAATGATTCGCATAAAGACTCCTTGTGCTGCTATTATATCAGGGGTTTGGCGTTTCGTATGTATCAAAAATCACTAACACTGCAGAGGCGATTGGTATTATAAGGTCGTTTGGCTATAATTACGAAAAAAGATAACAGGAGCCCATCATGGGGATTTCCATTTTACAAAGTAAATCAGACGATTTTAGTAAAAATTTTGAAGAGCTGCTAGGGCGTGGCAAAATGGATATCGAAAAGGTATCTGCTATTGTCGGTGGTATTATTGATGAGATCAAAAAAGATAAAAACAGTGCAGTCAAAGCTCACATTGCAAAATTTGACCAGTGGACACCATCAAGTAACAGCGAACTGAAAGTCGATACAGCTACCATGAAAAAAGCGTATGAGAGTATCGATGAGAAACTTAAAAGTGCTCTGCATACAGCACATGACCGTATCAAAGCCTATCATGAAAAGCAGATGCCAAAATCTTGGATTGATACTGAAGAAAACGGTACGATCTTAGGTCAAAAAGTAACAGCCGTAGATAGTGCCGGTCTTTATATCCCGGGAGGTAAAGCGGCCTATCCGAGTTCACTGTTGATGAATGCGGTAGCAGCCAAAGTGGCAGGTGTCAAACGTATCGTCGTGTGTACACCGGCTATCGGCAATGAAGTCAACGAGCTTTTACTGGCAGCATGTCACTTGTGTGGTGTAACTGAGGTCGTTAAAGTCGGGGGTGCTTCAGCAATTGCAGCTATGGCTTTTGGAACAGAAACAATTGAAAAAGTTGATGTTATTACAGGACCGGGAAATATCTTTGTCGCAACGGCCAAGAAGATGGTTTATGGTGAAGTAAATATCGATATGATTGCAGGTCCGAGTGAAATCGGCGTCTTAGCTGATGAGAGTGCCAATGCCGCTCACTTAGCGATTGATCTTCTATCACAGGCTGAGCATGATGAGATGGCCAGCTCCATTATGATTACGACATCGCAGGATTTAGCCTATAAGACGGCCAAAGAGATTGAAAAAGCTCTTACAACTTTAAGCCGTGAGACGATTGCACGTACCTCGATTGATGAACGCGGAGCGATTATTGTGACCCAAACGATGGATGAAGCGATAGGCTTGATGAATGAGATCGCACCCGAACACTTAGAAGTCGTAACCAACAACGCTTTTGAACTTTTGCCACAGATCAAACATGCAGGTGCCATCTTTTTAGGGCATAATACACCTGAAGCGATCGGTGATTATATGGCTGGGCCGAATCACACCTTACCGACAGGGGGAACGGCTAAGTTTTATTCACCCCTTGGTGTTGAGAACTTTTTGAAAAAGTCATCAATTATCTCATTTAGTTCGCAAGCGATCAATGAGTTAGGTGATGCGTGTGCTCTTTTAGCAGAAACAGAGGGCTTGGATGCTCATGCCAAATCTGTTCAAATTAGGTTGAATAAGTAAAAAGGGCGGTTTCTGCCCGTGGGCCCCACGCCGAGTTGGACCCAGTGTCAACGTAGATTAAGGTGCTTTGCTCCTTGATCGTATTTAAACTCTAACAAGAAGGAAGTAATTATGGAAACTTTACACCCGGTAGTCGTACATTTTGCAATTGTGTTGCCTTTGGTGGCTTTATCATTTCAAGGGCTTTATCTTATGAAAAAAGATATGGCATACTCGAAGGCGGCTTTGGTTCTTTTGGTTTTTACAGCCCTTTTCACAATAGCGGCCTATTTCACAGGCGGGGAAGATGCTAAAAACGGTGTTGGTGAGATACTTTCTACCTACGATGAAAAAGGGATGGCTGAGCTCAAAAATCATGCAGCTTTAGGTTTATATCTTTTTATCACAATGACCATGATCGCCTTACTCAAACTTATCAACAATTTTGTGATCCGCAAAAAAATTGTTGATGTTATTGTTTTTGTACTTTTGTTTGCTGGAACAGCTATGATGTTTGTCCAAGGTAATGAGGGTGGGGAGATCGTTTATGAACATGGTACACTTTTTGAGGGTCATGCGATGAAAGATACGCTTAAAGAGTCTCTTAAAGATGCCAAAGAGACTGAAGAAATCAGTGAAAAAGTAGAAATTTACGAGGATGCCATTAAATCTGCACTTAAAATTGAGGAGTAGCTTTCGCTATTCCTTAAAAAATTCTTATTCTGAATAAGTTACGTTCTGTAAAAAGTTATTCTAAATCTTTTCTCTTTTAGTTACCATTAAATTTAATTATTGTAGTATCAAGCAAGCAAAAAAGCACCGTCTCAATTGTGCGGGTACTTCTTTGAAGAATTTTCGCTGTTAGCGTTTAAAAATACAGTAAATGAAATGAGGAGAATCGATGAAGTTAGGGTTCCTAGTTGACCTTAACCTTTGCATGGGTTGTAAAGGTTGTGAGATCGCCTGTAAGGTAGAAAATGAGGTTCCTCTTAGTTCTTGGAGACTAAGAGTAAAATATGTAGACGTGGGAACATTCCCAGATACAAGTCGTACATATACACCATTACGCTGTAACCACTGTGCCGATGCACCTTGTGAGCGTATTTGTCCAGTTAGTGCTTTACACTATCTTGACAATGGTATTGTAAATGTAGATAAAGAACGTTGTATCGGTTGTGCTGGTTGTGTTATGGCTTGTCCATATGGAGCCATCTATATTGATCCAGAAACTAATACAGCTGACAAATGTACTTACTGTGCTCACCGTATCGCAGGTGGTCTAATGCCATCATGTGTTGTTGCGTGTCCAGTTGAAGCTAATATCTTTGGTGACGTTGCAGATGCATCATCAAATATCAGTAAATACATCATGGAACACCAAGGTAATGTACAAGTACGTAAGCCAGAAAAAGGTACAAACCCACATCACTATTATGTAGGTGGTGGTGAAGTACAACTTAATCCATTAGCATCTGAGCGTGTAGAAGGGTTCAGTTTATTTAACAATATTACAAAACTTAAGCATATCGGAGGAGGTCACTAATGGCATCAGGACATGAAACTATCGACGCAATGCATGCAGTCGTAACATTAGACGTAGCATTACCAGGTATTGTATGGCCATGGTTAGTAACAATGAATATGTGGGCAAAATCTATTGGTACTGGTGTTATCTTAGTAGGTTTTTACATGTTTAAAAACTACTCTAATGAAACAAAAGATATGAAGTTACCAGTAGCTTTAATCTCTTTCATTACATTATCAGTATTTTTATTATTCACTTTAGCGGATTTACATCAGCCATTTAGAATGATCAACATCTTCTTACACCCACACTGGACTTCTCCAATTACTTATGGTGCATGGATTGCTTCTGGTCTTATGGGTGTGTTAACATTTATGCTTTATGCTCTTTACATCAAAAAAGATGAAGCACTTTTTGACAAACTTTACACTTGGGCATTTGTTCTTTCCATCCCAGTAACTCTATATACTGCGATCTTAATGGGTGAAGCAACAGCTCGTGAATTGTGGCAAACACCAGTAGAATTTGTTCAAATGGTTCTGGCAGCAACTTTAACAGGTTCAGCAACTTTATTACTATTTAAAAGCAAATTCTCTTATGAATTAACTCGTGATTTAGCAGTAGTTCTATTTGTAAGTGCAACAGCTGGTTTCATTATTTATATGGGTGAGTATATCTTTGGTCCTGGTAAAGCAGAAGAAGTCAAAATGACTTTAGCTTATATCCAAGGTGGTGAATATACAGTTCAATTCTGGATTGGTCAAATTACTGCATTTGTAGTACCTGCAGTATTAACATTAATGAGTGTTCTAAATAGAACAACCAACTTATTACCTCTAGCTGCTATTTTAGCAATTGTAGGTTTATGGATTGTCAAAGATGTTTGGCTTAAAATCCCACAACTATTACCAATGAGTTAGGAGATTAAATGTATTTAGAAAGTAGACGTACATTTTTAAAAGGTGCAGCTTTTGCAACAGCTGGTGCTGTTATTGCCAAAGGTGTATTCAGTACAGAAGCAGTTGCAGATACTGCTGAGGCGGAAGGTTTCACAAACGAACCTAAAACTTTAGATTTCTATCCTCCAATGGATCAATGGGATTCATTCAAAGAGTTAGATGGTGATGACTGGAAACGTGGTGGTATCGGACGTAAAGGTGTAAGAACAGAAGATAACCCAGATGGTATCGAAGTTCACGATTTTATGATCGTACCTACTGCATGTTCAAACTGTGAGGCTTCTTGTGGTTTAACAGCATGGGTTGATAAAAAGACTTTAACAGTTACAAAATTCATGGGTAACCCGTTACATACAGGTTCACGTGGTCGTAACTGTGCTAAAGGTTATGCAACACAATCTCAAATGTATGATCCGGATCGTATTCCTTTCCCACTAAAACGTGCTCCAGGTACAAAACGTGGTGAGGGTCACTGGGTTCGTACAACTTGGGATGAGGCGATGACTACTATCGGTAAGAAAATGTCTGATACTCTTGATAGAGGCGATGAACTTTCTAAGAAAACGATCATGTTCCACGTTGGTCGTCCAAATGAGAATGGTTTTACTGGTAAAGTTTGGCATACACTTGGTCAAGATTGTTTCAACTCACATACAAACATCTGTTCTTCAGGTGGTCGTACTCCGACAATCCAGTGGGCAAATGATGACCGTTCGTCTCCAGACTGGGCAAACGCTAAATTATTGTTCCTTAACTCATCTCACGCAGCAGATGCGGGTCACTACTTCCAACAATCAGCATCATTTATTGCTGATGCACGTAAAAAAGGTGCAAAGATGGTTGTTATGGATCCACGTATGTCTAACTCAGCTGGTATGGCTGACTTATGGATCGCTGCATGGCCTGGAACTGAACCGGTAATTTATCTTTATATTATTAACCGTATCCTTCAAGAAAACCAAGTAAACCACGACTTTGTTAAACGTTGGTTAAACTGGGAAGTCATGCTTGATAACAAAGAATTCATGGAATTCATTGCTAAAAAAGGTTATGTAAAAAAATTACGTCGTGGTAAAGACTACAACACGTTTATTGAAATCTTAACTGAGATGTACGCTCCATATACTTTAGAGTATACATCTAAAGAGACTCATGTTCCTGCAGATCGTCTAGAAAGACTTTATGACATGGTAATCTGGGCTGGTACATCTATCTCTACTTACTTCTGGCGTGCTACTGCTGCGGGTAACCGTGGTGGTTGGATGTCAGGTCGTGCTGGTTTCTTAATGTTAGCACTGCGTGGTGCTATCGGACCTAAGGGTGGTACATTCTTCCACCACTGGCACGTTATCTCTGTTGCTGGTAAAGGTGGTAAATCAACAGTAGGTCAAGGTAAAGTACCTAAAGTTGACGCATGGAATGAGTACTCTTGGCCGCCTGAATGGCCACTATCGACTTATGAGTTGAGTTATCTATTACCTCACTTGTTAACAGATACAAAATGGCAAGAGAAGTGGAATAAAAAAGGTCTAAATATTCCTAAGAAATTAGCTGTTTGGATTCCACGTATGTATAACC
>JBFHUP010000078.1:0-7242 GCA_041589975.1 Sulfurimonadaceae bacterium
GCAAGAAAGTGTTGATGAACAAAGTTACTTTTGCCATGTATGAGATCTATGCCAAGCATGTCGGAGCTGAGATTATTAAAACAGACTCCATGGAACATGATCTGGATCAGTTTTTAGCACTTTACAAAGAGCATAAACCTGAAGTGATTTTCATTTGTACACCAAATAACCCTACCGGCGATGCGTTGACTAAAAAGGCAGTTTATGACTTTTTAGATCAGATTGATCCTGAGACTTTGGTTGTGATAGATGGAGCCTATATGGAGTATACGGCGTATGCTGATGCGGCTAAAAGTATCGAACCCAAAGAGCTGATTAAAAAGTATCCTAATACTATTTATCTGGGTACATTTTCTAAGGCCTATGGCTTAGGCGGTATGCGAGTGGGGTATGGTGTGGCAAAAGCTGAGATTATTACCAATCTTTATAAGATCCGCCCGCCGTTTAATATCACAACGCTTTCACTGCAGGCTGCAATTACTGCTTTAGAAGATCAACAGTTTGTAACCAATAGTATTGCTCATAACTTTAATGAGATGCAACGCTATAAAACGTTTGCAAAGCAAGAGAATCTGGATATAATAGAGAGCTTTACAAACTTTATAACCCTGATTTTTGATGAGGTCCGCAGCTCTAAAGAGATAGCACAGACGCTTCTTGAAAAGGGTATGATCGTTAGAGATTTGACAGGTTATGGTTTGAATGCGATTCGTGTCACAATCGGTACCACCACAGATAATGACGCATTTTTTGAGCGTTATGAAAAATATTGTAAATAGGTAATTAATGGATTTTAAAGCACTTGTACCACAGCTGGTTCATCTTTTTGAACGTCTTAACCGAACTCAAAAGATTGTTATTGGCGTTACAATTACAAGTGTCGTTGCTTTTATTGTTTTTCTGATTCTTTATAATGCCAAACCTGATGAAAAAAGCGGTTATAAAGTCCTTTTTGACCGTTTATCTGCTTCTGATGCAGCTTTGGTCGTCGGACAGCTTGAAAAAGATAATGTGGCGTATAAACTTGAGGACGAAAGCACCATCTCCGTTCCTTCGGATGTTGTTTATCAAGAGCGTATTAAAATTGCGGCGATGGGATTGCCAAAAGATAGCCGTGTCGGTTTTGAACTTTTTGATTCGCAAGAGTTTGGGGCAACAAGCTTTGACCAAAATGTCAAATATCTGCGTGCTTTAGAGGGTGAACTTTCTCGTACAGTAGAAGCCTTGCGTCCTATTTCTAAAGCGACGGTACATTTGGCTCTGCCTAAAGAGAGTGTTTTTGTAGCCAAGCAGATCCCACCTACAGCATCTGTGGCTGTCACCTTTTCACCGAATATGCGTCTGACCAAACAGCAGGTACAGGGTATTAAAAATCTTGTAGCTTCTTCGGTACCGAAGATGACGGCTGAAAATGTAACCGTTGTGGATGCCGACGGTATTGCTTTAGGTAGCAATGATGACTTTATGGAGTCAACTGAAAGAGCCAAGACTCAATTGAGTTATAAAAAACGTATGGAAAAAGCTCACGAAGATAAAATCATTGAAGTTTTAGCTCCTTTTATCGGAAGTAAAGATCGTGTGGTTGCCAAAGTTACGATGGAGTTTGATTTTTCGCAAAAAGATACGGTTGAAGAGGTTTTTGACCCTGAAAATGTTGTCAGAAGTGAGCAGATCTTAGAAGAGAAGCGTGAAGGGTTTAAGCCTAAAGAGATCGGGGGAATTCCTGGAGCCGTTAGTAATATCGGTCCGGTAGAGGGTTTAAACGGTCAAAATACGACAGAAAAGTATTCTAAAAATAAAACCGCTACCAATTATGAGATCTCCAAAAAGACATCTAACATCAAAGGTGAATTTGCCACGCTTAAACGTATGACTGCCGCGGTTGTGGTTGATGGTAAATATGTTGAAAAGCAAGATGAGGATGGAAACTTTTTAGGCGAGTTTAGTTACGAAGCCTTGGGACAAGATCAGCTGGACGCCATTGCCAATCTGGTTAAACAATCGATCGGTATTGATGCATCCAGAGGTGATGAAGTTTCTGTAAGCAACTTTGCGTTTAATAAAACGCAGTCGATGATGAAGCCGCAAACAACTTTTCAATCTTTGATCTCTAAAGTGGAACACTATGCCGGTCCGCTTTCACCTTATATTAAGTATGTATTTGTAGCTATAGTACTGTTTATCTTTTATAAAAAAGTTATTGTTCCGTTTGCCGAGCGTATGCTTGAGATTCAGCAAGAAGAGGATGATCTTGGTAAGCCATTGCTTGAAGTGGATGACGAGGAAGATGAAGATCTGGTCACCAAAGTTCAGGCTATGCGTCGTAAAGTCGAGGATCAGTTAGGCATAAATGAAAACTTTAATGAAGATGCACTGAAACATGAGGTATTATTAGAGAAGATCAAAACAATTATCGAAGATCGTCCGGAAGAGGTCGCAACACTGCTTCAAGTATTGATTGAAGAGGAACAGAATGTTTTCGAGGGTTATGATTTAAAAGGCGTTAAACAGTCATGAACATGAATGCACAGCAGCAGGCTCAATATGATGAAATGAGCATGGCTGAAAAAGTAGCACTGTTACTGGTTCAGGTCGGTGAAGACGAGACGGCTAACCTTTTTTCTCATATGAGTGTTGAATCGATTACAGAAACCTCTAAATATATTGCTCAAGGAAAATCGATTGAAAAGAGTATCGCATCAGCTGTACTTGAAGAGTTTTATGCGATTTTCCAATCCAATCAATACCTTAATTCCGGTGGTCTTGAGTATGCTAGAGAGATTCTTTATCGTGCTCTTGGACCGGAAGAAGCCAAAAAAGTCCTTGAGAGACTTTCTAAAAGTATGCAAAGCAGTCAAAACTTTGCGTATCTATCCAAGATCAAACCGGAACAGCTTTCCGACTTTATTATCAATGAGCACCCGCAGACTATTGCTTTGATTTTAGCTCATATGGATGCGACTGCAGCAGCTGAAACATTGACCTACTTTAGTGATGAGATGCGTTCAGAGATAGCGACACGTATCGCGAACTTAGGTGATATCTCCCCTGCAACTATTAAACGTGTATCGGCCGTACTTGAAAGCAAACTTGAATCTCTTGCGACTTACAAAGTCGAAGTGGGTGGTCCGCGTGCGGTTGCCGATATTTTCAACAGACTGGGTGCAAAAGCGTCTAAAGCAACACTGGCTCAGATTGAGACCGTTGATGAAGAGCTTGCTTCAGCCATTAAAGAGATGATGTTTACCTTTGAAGATATCATTACACTTGATAATGTCGCGGTTCGTGAGATTCTCAAGCTTGTAGATAAAAAAGAGCTTATGCTGGCACTTAAATCAGCTCCGGAAGATCTTAAAGAGAAATTCTTCAGTAACATGTCTCAACGTGCGAAAGAGGCGTTTGCTGAAGAGATGCAGTTTATGGGTGCGGTTAAAGTCAAAGAGGTCGAAGGTTCTCAACGTAAGATTGTTGAAGCAGTACAACAACTTGCTGACCAAGGTGTGATCCAGCTTGGCGAAGCAGACGAGATGGTTGAGTAAGAGTTATGAGTCAATCTACAGTCATCAATGAGCACAATCGGGATCGATACACTGTAGATGCCTATCACCTGAAAGTTTTGAAATGTGATTTACCGGATCTGAAACCTGTGGATGCCGGTGTCGTACATCAAGGCTTTAAGACCTTTGAAGAGATTGATGAAGCCAGAGCTAAAGAAGCGGCTCAAAATGCACAAAAAGCTGCCCAGGCTCAACAACAGCCTATTGAAACTGTTGACACGATTGATCAAGAGGTTCCCGCAGGGGAGAGTTTGGAACCCGTTGTTAATGACTCTCACGATGAGTTAATTGAATCGCTACTGAAAAAGGCTGATGACTTTTCAAGTAAGCTTCTTAAAACAGAGATGGAGTTTGAAAATTTCAGAGCCGAGAGTGCGGCTAAAGAAGAAGCGATCAAAGCCGAAGCCTATAAAGAGGGTCAAGAAGCTGCAATGCAAGCGGCAACCAATCAAGCCGAGCAATTACAGAGCGAAGTTTTAGGCCAATTGCAAGCCTCTATAAACTCTTTAGCCCAAGCATCCGCCCAATTTGAACCGGCACTGCATAGCATACAAGAAGAGTTGATAGCTGCAGCACTTGAGATTGCTAAAGAGGTGATTGTTAAAGAACTTGACGAGCACTCTAATGAGATTGCACTGAAGTTAGCTACCTCATTGATGAAAGAGATTGATAAAAAAAGTGAAATCATTCTGAAAGTCAATCCACATCAACTAGAGACCTTTTCAACGGCACTGGTTGCCAGTAAAAATATTAAAGTGATGGCTGATAGTGCTGTCAGTGACGGCGGTGTGATTATACAAAGTCAGATGGGTACGATTGAAGCAGATATTATGCAACGATTTGAACATGTTAAAAGAAGCGTTTTAAATCAATAACTCAAAAAAATTTTAACAAGTGTGAATATAATTGTGTCACAAGAATCATAGGTAGATAATGGATATTAAAAATTATACAATTTCAGAATTAAAGAATTTATGTGAAGATATTAGAAAACGTATCTTAGAGGTGGTCAGTAAAAACGGGGGCCATCTGAGTTCAACACTGGGTAGTGTGGAACTTATCGTTGCGATGCATTATGTCTTTGATGTGAAAAAAGATCCTTTTATTTTTGATGTATCGCATCAAGCCTATGCTCATAAATTGTTAACAGGTCGCTGGGATGATTTTGAGACCTTAAGGCAATTTGACGGTCTGTGCGGCTATACCAAACCGACAGAGTCCGATGCTGATTATTTTGTAGCAGGGCACAGCTCCACTTCTATATCATTGGGTGTGGGTGCAGCTAAAGCGATTGCTTTGAAAAAAGAAAATCGTATTCCTATTGCCTTTATTGGGGATGGTTCGATGACCGCAGGTATGGTCTATGAGGCTTTAAATGAACTGGGTGATCGTAAGTATCCGATGGTTATTATCCTTAATGATAATGAGATGAGTATTGCCAAACCGATTGGGGCCATCAGTCGTATCCTTTCAAAAGCGATGGCGAGCAAGGGATATCAAAAGTTCAAGCATGGTGTGGAGTCACTCTTAGAACACCTTCCGGAATCTGCTCATTACATGGCGAAACGTTTTGAGGAAGGCTTTAAGCTGATCACGCCGGGATTGATGTTTGAAGAGATGGGACTGGATTATATCGGACCTTTGGATGGTCATGACCTGGAATCACTTATCGATACTTTTGAGATGGCTAGAGATATGGGACAGCCTGTTATCGTGCATGCTCAGACGCTTAAAGGTAAAGGGTATGAAATAGCTGAAGGCCAGCTGGAACAGTGGCATGGTGTCAGCCCTTTTGATGTCAAAGATGGTAAAGCCAGTAAAAAAAGTAGTGCTAAAGCTGCGACAGCAATCTTTAGTGATGCCTTACTGACTCTAGCTCAAAAAGATGAAAAGATCGTAGGTGTGACAGCTGCCATGCCAAGTGGTACGGGTATGAACAAATTGATCGATACCCTTCCGGAACGTTTTTGGGATGTGGCCATTGCAGAACAGCACGCGGTAACTTCAATGGCAGCCATGGCAAAAGAGGGCTTTAAACCCTTTTGTGCCATCTATTCAACCTTTTTGCAAAGAGCTTATGATCAGGTTATCCATGATGTCTGTTTGATGGACCTGCCTGTTGCTTTTGCGATTGATAGAGCGGGTATTGTCGGGGAAGATGGTGAGACCCATCAGGGGGCTTTTGATATATCCTATCTAAGAACTCTACCGAATATGACTATTTTTGCTCCTCGTGATGAAGCTACTTTAATAGATGCCGTGGCATTTGCAGCTGATTTTCCGACACCGTGTGCTTTTAGATATCCAAGAGGGGCTTTTGTGAGTGAAGAGCGTTATGCAATCACACCTTTTGCACTAGGCAAGGCCCAACTTCTCAAAGATGCACAAAGCGATATATTATTGATCGGATATGGAAATGGCGTAGGGCGTGCAGCAGCAACCATGAAAGAACTTGACAGTGAAGTAGGTCTTCTTGATCTGCGTTTTGTAAAACCTCTGGATGAAGAGCTGCTTACGAAGCTTTCCAAGCAGTATAAAAAATGGTATGTTTTTAGTGATTCAGCTCGCTTGGGCGGTGTTGGCTCTGCTTTAATGGAGTTCGTACAAAAGGCAAATCTGGATGTAAAGGTGGTCAGTTTTGAGTATGATGATGCCTTTATAACCCATGGTAATACCAAGGTGGTTGAAGAGTCCTTAGGCTTGTTGCCAAAACAGCTTGCCGCACATATTCATTAGGCCCTAAAAAATTCAGCTCAGCAGTGATTTTTACAAAAATATTTTGCTTCATAAGTACATGTAAAGTATAAAAAAGGTATAATCGCATAAATTTATCTCTGCAAAGAGATGCTCTGGATTTTGAAAAGGGGGTTTGATGCCACGTAAACGCGTTTTAGTTAAGTTTTCCGGTGAAGCATTGGCTGGGGAGAATGGTTATGGTATTGATACGTCTATTTTAAAATTTATAGCGAATGAGATTAAAGATCTGATTGAAGCTGGGATTGAAGTAGGTATTGTCATTGGTGGTGGTAATATCATTCGCGGTGTCACTGCGGCACAAGATGGCATCATTAAGCGTACTTCAGGTGACTATATGGGTATGCTTGCAACGGTTATCAATGCGGTAGCGATGCAAGAAGCTTTAGAGTATATGGGCCTGGAAGTGCGTATGCAATCAGCGATTAAAATGGAACAAATCGGTGAAAGCTTCATTGTCCGTCGTGCTAAAAGACACCTTGAAAAAGGTCGTGTGGTTATCTTTTCTGCAGGTACGGGTAACCCGTTTTTTACAACGGATACGGCTGCGACACTTCGTGCTGTAGAAATCGGTGCAGAGATGATTATCAAAGCAACCAAAGTTGACGGTGTTTACGATAAAGATCCTAACAAGTTTGATGACGCCGTTAAACTTGAGACACTTAGTTATGATCAGGCACTTCATGATCACATCAAAGTGATGGATGACACATCAATCGCTTTAGCAAAAGATAATAAGCTTCCAATTGTTGTATGTGACATGTTTGTAGAGGGCAACTTAAAAGAGATTATACAGGGCGATATGAGTCGCTGTAGTATAGTGAAATAAGGAAGGTAAAGAAAAGAGATTTTTCTTTACAAATCTAACACGTAGTTCGCTTCAGCGGTACGCTTTAAAAGACGCAAAGCGTCGTGAGCCCTCCGCTGAGGA
>JBFHUP010000079.1:0-7225 GCA_041589975.1 Sulfurimonadaceae bacterium
CTTCCATTGCAGCCAATCTTTTTCAAAGCCACAAGAGTGAAGTACTGGCAAATCTAGCTAAAGAGGAAGGAGTCGTCGAAAAGCTTTTAACCCGTCTTTTTGAGGTATCCAAAGCTGATCTTATGAGCGAAATGGTCTATGAGTTTACAGAACTTCAAGGTGTTGTTGGTTACTACTATGCGACAAAACTTGGCGAAGATCCCCTGGTCGCACTTGCAATCAAAGAGCAATATCTCCCCGATGGCGAAGATGCTGATCTACCTAGCAACCATCTCTCTTCGCTTATTGCGTTAGCAGTTAAGCTGGATGCCCTCATGGGATTGTTTAGTATTGACCAAATACCGACCGGCTCACGTGACCCATTTGCTTTACGTAGAGCAGCAACAGGTATTATCCGCATCGCTATTGAAAACAACATCAATCTCAATATTGAGCAGATCATCAAATCAAATGCCACTCTGTATAAGAGTTATGACCAAGAAGCTTTAGTGAATTTTTTCCTAGAGCGTTTCTACCCACTGTATGAGACCAACACTTCTGTTGTAAAGGCGGTTATCTCAAGCGGTGAGCGAGATATTGTTGAGTTGGATAAAAAGATAAAAGCGATTGCAGCCGTTGCTGTCACCTCAGATTTTAAAGAGTTGATGAGTTTGTTTAAGCGTGTAGCTAACATCATCAAGGATATGTCCCCATCACTTAAGGATGCCATTGATGACTCGTTACTAGCCGAAACTGCAGAAAAAGAACTCTTTCATGCCTACAATAAGATCAAAGGTCAAACTTATGACTCGTACGAAGAGCAACTCGATGCTCTTATTGGGCTTGCACCGCAACTGGCCAACTTCTTTGACAATGTGATGGTGAATGCAGAAGATGAGAAGCTTAAAAAGAATAGAAAAAACCTCATCGCCCATATCTATCTTAGCTTTAAATCGATCGCAGACATTAAAGAGATCACAATCTAGTGTATGACTATGCCATTATTGGTGCAGGTGTTAATGGGTGTTTTATGGCCTACAGGCTGCATCAAGCAGGCAAAAAAGTTCTATTGATTGACCCTAAGGGGATTGGTGGTTCCGGCAGCCAAGCTGCAGGTGCATTTTTGTCACCTAAAATAGGCAAGGGTGGCGAGCTTAAAGCTATCGTCAATCAGGCCTACAAAGAAGCGATACAATTTTATAGTCAATTGCCTGATGAAATTTTCACCCAGCACGGTTTACTGCACTTTCCTAAAGATAGGCAAGATGCATTGAATTTTAAAGAGTATAAAAAATGTACTGACAATGATTTTCGCACACCTTTAGCAAACGAGCTCTCCCCGCTTCATGATCCTGAACTGGCAAGCCATGGGCTTTTTTTTGAAGATGCCGGGATTGTTGATCCCATAGCCTTATGCAACTACCTCACCAAAGATATTGAGTTTCAGTACGAAATGGTCTCCTCGTTAGTCTACAGTCACAATAGGGAAGTGTGGGATCTAAATATTTGCCAGTCAAAAAATATCATCTTGGCATCCGGGGCATACACATTAATGATTAATGAGCCCTATATAAAACTCAGGGCTGTATGGGGTGAGCGTATCGAAATTAATGCCTCTACACATCTATGTGTTAACTATCACCAAAACATATCTATATCTGCTACCAAAGCCAATAATCGCATCGTCATTGGAGCAACGCATGAGCAGCATCAAATGGATAAAGGACTTGATCCTAATAGCGTCACAACACTGCTATCTAAAGCTTCAGAAATAGTAGAACTAAAAAACATAGAACTCGTCGATCATCGCGGCGGTGTCAGAGCCGGATCTTTTGATTATCTGCCAATTGTCGGGCCTTTAATTGATAGTAAAAAAAGTTTAGCTAAATTTCCCAATCTTATTAAGGGAGCTAAAGTTGATGCAATGCAATTATGCTATCATCCCAATGCATTTATCGTTAACGGAGTAGGCGGTCGCGGTTTTGTACTCGCACCGTTTCTATCTTTACAACTCAGTGAGATGCTTTTAGAGGGTTGTGAGATTGATTCACGTATCACTCCAGATAGATTGTTTAGACGCTGGGCAAAAAAAGAAGCAAAGGTATAATAATTATGTCACAAAAGAAAAAAGGCCTTGTCTTATTAAACATGGGCGGACCTAACGACCTGACTGAGGTGGAAGTTTTCTTAAGAAATATGTTTAACGACAAGCATATTCTCTCTATTGGTTCTCCAAGAATACGAAAGTTTGTTGCAGGAACCATTACAACATTGCGTGTTGAAAAGGCCCAAGAGATCTACCGAGAACTTGGTGGAAAATCACCGCTGGTAGGACACACCAATAAGCTTATTGCCGCTTTGCAAAAAGAGTTGGAAGATTTTGTTATTGTTGCCGCCATGCGTTATACGCCACCCTTTGCCAGTGATGCTATTGACGAACTTATGAAGCATGATTTAGACCATCTTTATATCGTGCCGCTTTATCCGCAGCACTCAACCACTACCACAGCTTCATCTGTTGAAGATTTTATTGAGCAGATGGATGTCAAGCATCTTGATGTCAGCTGTACTATCATTTCAAGTTACTATAAAAACGAACTGCTAAATCAAGCGATGGTGGATTCGATCAAGCAGACCTGCCTTGGTGATGAAACACAAACCATTGATCTGATCTTTTCTGCTCATGGACTCCCGCAAAAAGTGGTAGACAAAGGGGATCTGTATCAAAAGCAAGTTGAAGAGCATATGCAAATTTTAAAAACCATGCTCAGAAAAGAGGGCATCCATTTCAACTCCATGACTTTGGCCTATCAATCAAAAGTGGGTCCTATGGCATGGATTGAACCATCACTTGATCAAGCACTTAATGTCTTAAAGTCAGGCAAGCGGGCTCTGATCTATCCTATTGCATTTACCATTGACAATTCCGAAACCGAGCATGAACTTATAGTAGAATACAAAGAGATTGCCGAAGAACTTGGATATGAGTATTATAAAGTCGTTCCCGCACTTAATGATCATCCGCTTTTTGTTCAAGCCATACTTGATTTAATCGGGCACAAATAATGAACTCCAAGATTGTCATCTTTGATATGGATGGCACCTTGGTGGATAGTGCTAAAGATATCACAACAGCCATAAATTTGGTCCGTGACGACATTGGACTGGCACCGTTGCCTATCAAAACCGTTGTTGATGCAATCAATGGCGACCACATCAATCTTGCTCAAACTTTTTATGAAACACCCACATACCAAGATGATCACAAAGATCGATTCGAGATCTACTATCATGAAGAGTGCATCAAAAGCGTCTCTGTTTATGAGGGTATCACCGAAATGCTGCAAGAGCTTAAAACGCATCACATTAAATGCAGTGTTGCTACCAATGCCCCTGCCCATTTTGCAAAACGGATACTGGGGCACGTAGAAATAGATCACTTTTTTGACTACATCTACGGAGCCAATCAGCACAAATCCAAGCCGGCACCGGATATGCTCAATGCTATTTTAAGCAATTATCGCTATGATGATAAGCAATTATCACAATCTTTTATGGTTGGAGATAGTAAAAAGGATATACAAGCAGCTTTAAATGCCAAGATAAATGCCGTGCATATCACCTGGGGCTTTTGCAAAGAAGAGCATGATTTAAGCATAAATCACCCAGAAGAGCTACTAAAACTGTTAAATATTAAATAATATCAATGCGTTTTTAGGAAAACCATGCTTTTAAACATCTCATATACCGAATGGCTGGCTATTATCTTTGCCGTGATTATAATGGTTTTACTTGTAGTCAATATTTTAACCATTAACAAGCTCAAAGAAGACAAAAACAGATTAACCGAAAATGAAAAGCTCTTAACACAGCTAATAAGCCAGATACAAAACTACTTTTCCAAAATCGATACCAATATTGCAGAAGTGGCAACAGAAGAGCAGGCTATTCACAAAATGTTTTCAATGCATCAAAAAGATGAAAACCTCGTATTGAAGGCATTGGAGACCAATCAGAATATGTTTTTGGATCGCATGGACAAGATTGTCAATATTCAGCAAAAGCTTTCTGACAAACTTCTCAACCTTGATGTGTCAGAACAGAACACTGCCATCACGCCTGAAATGATCAAGGCAGCTACGACTTTTATGATAACACAAAGAAAAGAGTTGACAGCTCTAAAAGAGCAAATAGGAAGTATATTAAACTTTACAGCACCACTTAAACAGCTTGTGGAGACACTGGATCTATCTAAAGCCCGCACTTCGGTAGACCTTGCTCCTTTGGAAAATCTTGTTAAGCATGCACAGCATGATCTTTTAGAAGTTAAAACCTTTATGCTGGAAAACAAGATGGAAACAGATCATAGCAGCATCAACGAGGCCTTTAAAAGCGTAGAGATACTTACGCAACATATTGATATCGCTAAACGTAACATTCAAAACGTTATAGAGCAGAGTATCGATCTCAATCCCGTCTATAAATCTGTTCATGAACTTATTGAACAGATCAAAATCATATTCGATGATTATCATCTGGCAAAAAATGAGATATCAACGCTGGTGCATACACTCAGAGACCACGAGCATAAGGACCTCACAGAGCTCAAAGAGCAGGTTCACAACTTTTTGCATGATATTAAAAGCGAAATCAAAAGTTCGGTGGAGATGCTTAAAAATGAATACCACCTTGGACAAAACAAAGTAACCGATACTGTTAAAACACTTTCAGACCGATCCATGGCAAGTAATGCCTACAAACAGAATCAAGACAGCTAATACAGAACATTATAACGACTGATCTAATAAATTGGAACATCTTTTGCTGGTTATGCCAAATGCACAACTCAAAGGATGGAGATGCAATCAGGATTTTACTCTGCTACGGGCGGTATGGTTGTCTCATTTAACAAGCTTGACACCGTTACCAATAACCTAGCAAACCTCAATACCAATGGTTTTAAACGTGATGATCTCATTGTAGGTGACTTTATGCGTTTATACAAAGAAAAACGTGACGAACTGCCGCTAGAAAATCACACACATGATTCGGCCCAGTTTTTTAACCGATCCATGGATCGGGTTCCGCATATTGTTGCTGATTTTACCAAGCACCAGGTTGGTGCCATGCAGCAAACAGGAAACAAACTGGATTTTGCACTCAAAAGAGATGATCTCTTCTTTGCTGTCAAAACCCCAGCTGGAGTGCGTTTTACCAGAGATGGGGCTTTCACCTTAAACGAAGAGGGCATCTTAACCACCAAGCAGGGGCACCCTGTATTGCCGGCTAACTATTTTGAACAAGAGCAGTTTATCCGCTTCAGTTCAGAAAACGGTGCTCCCCATGTTGACAATGGCGGTCGCATCTTTATTGACAACAATCAGGTTTCTCAGTTTATGTTGGCACAACCAAGTGATTTAACCAAGCTTAAAAAAGAGGGCAATTCACTTTTTATTCCCAGAGATGAAAAAAACTTCTCTGTTCAAAAGCAAAGCAATGCTGTAGCCCAAGGCTTTGTTGAAAAGTCAAACGTTAATGCCGTCAAAGAGATGACAACTATGATTGAAGCCCACAGAATGTTAGGTATGTATCAAAAAGTTATGGATACTCAAATGAACGATCTCAATCGTGACGCCATTGAAAAACTTGCTGCTAAAGCATAATAGATAAAGGATTATTACATGCTACGATCACTCTATACAGCATCCACCGGGATGCTAGGACAACAAACACAAATCGATACGACGTCAAACAACATCGCTAATGTTAATACGATTGGCTACAAGAAGCAAAGAGCTGAGTTTGCAGATCTTATGTATCAAGTTATGGAGCATGCAGGCTCAGCCACTTCGGCAACCACAATCAGTCCGACAGGTATTGAAGTGGGGCTTGGTGTGAGACCGACCTCTATTACTAAAATGTACACGCAAGGAAATTTCCAAGAGACCGGAAACAATCTGGATATCGCTATCACCGGTAACGGTTTTTTTCAAGTGGAGCTTCCTAATGGAAATATTGCCTACACAAGAAATGGAAGCTTTAAACTTGATGCCAACGGCAGTATTGTTAATGCCGATGGCTACAGAATGATTCCTGAAATCACCATTCCGGAAGACACAACCAATATTGATATTGGGGTGGACGGTACCGTTTCTGTCGTACAGGCAGGACAAACAGAAGCAACACAAATCGGCCAAATTGAAATTACCAATTTTATCAATCCAGCGGGACTTCACGCCCTGGGAGACAACCTGCTTACCAATACAGAAGCGAGCGGGGACCCTATTAACGGAGTAGCAGGGACCAACGGCCTGGGCCAACTGCGTCAAGGTTTTGTTGAGCTTTCCAATGTTCAATTGGTTGTTGAACTTACAGACCTGATTACAGGTCAGCGTGCCTACGAAGCAAGTTCTAAGGCTATTGTAACATCTGACGAGATGCTTCAAACTGTCAATCAACTTAAGCGTTAATGGTTAACGCTTAAAAGTAGAGGTCATATCGTGTTAGAACTCAATTCGTCCGTTTTTATCTATGCACTTTTTACTGCTATGCTTTTATCTACAGGGGCACTTCTTGCTGTTCTGGGCACTTTAAAGCAGGCAAACTATCACTGTATTCTCTCTATGAGGCTTTTTAAAGTCTATTTCTTTCTTGGATTTATTGGCTGGACGATTGATATCATCACTGTAGCTACGAGTGGGGCCATCCCCCTTAAGGAGGGTGGAATATTTTACATCATTGCCAGCTCTATATTTTTTATTGCCATGTTTGAAAAAAAAATGCAAAACGAAAAGATTCGTTTTATTTTTTTGCTTTACATCACCCTTTTTATCATAAGCATGATCATCGCAAACAACGATCATGACCTACTTATTATCTTGTCTCTTTTTACCCTCTTTACTTATGGATGTATTCTTTGTGTTGGGCTTAAGCCGATGCTGGACTTGGATAACATAGGATTTAAAATCATTTTTTTTGCGGTATTTCTTGCCGTGATAGCATCACTGGCACAAATTTATGTAGCAACAGTGTACAGCAATACCAATCTGGGCCATACCATAGCCTTTACAGTTAACGCCTCTGGTTACCTTCTGATTGCCACAGGTTTTTTGACTTCAATTTTAATCAGCGAACACAAGCAGCTTAAGGCATTGGCACTAAAAGACCCTCTAACAGATCTCTACAACAGGCGAGGATTGGATCATGTCTTACAAACCATTGTTCCGGCTGCCAAGCGTTATCAAAA
>JBFHUP010000080.1:0-7207 GCA_041589975.1 Sulfurimonadaceae bacterium
ATTTCTATTATATGGCGAAGAGACTTAAGTAATTCTTTGTACGATTAGCTAGTTAAAAAGCCTATCAGAACAAAGCCCAAAAATAGGGCTATTTTTTGAAAACACAAACTAAATTAAATCCAAAACAAGTTCCGGTGGACGGCCAATGATCGCTTTGCTGTCTTTAATGACAATCGGTCGTTCGATCAGTTTAGGGTGGTCGTGCATTGCTTTGATAAGTGTTGCTTCGTCATCAACTTTGGACAGACCCAACTCTTTATAAATTGCCTCTTTTTTTCGCATCAAAGCTTTAGCCTTGATACCCAAGGCTTCCAACATAGCTTTAATCTCCAACTCTGAAGGTTTTTCATCCAAATATTTATAAATACGTGCATCTACACCGTTTTCTTCCAACAAAGCCAAAGCTTGTCTTGATTTTGAACACCTTGGGTTGTGCCAAATAATTGTACTCATATCTCATCCTTTGTATTAAATCTGATTAAAAATTCTGAACCTTCATCAGGCTTGGAAATCACTTTTAACGTTCCATGCAGTTTTTGTGTTACCAAGTTATAAACAATATTAAGACCCAAACCACTGCCACCCTGATTTCTTTTGGTGGTCACAAAAGGTTCAAAGACCATATCAATAATCTCCGGTGCAATACCGACACCGTTATCTTTAAATGATAGTGAAACTATATCGTCCACAACTTCAATTTTCAAAATAATTTTTTTTTCATCTACACCCTCAAAAGCATGCACCAAACTGTTTTGAATCAAATTGGCAAGAATCTGGCCATAAATTCCCGGATAGCCATAAATCGAAGCTTCATGCTCCATCTCAATCTCCCACACAACATTGGAACGCTTTAACGCAGCTTTAAATGTGGTAAATATCTCATACGAATAGCGTTTGAGCTTAAAAATACGTCGCTCTTCACTGATCTGATCGATGGAGATCTTTTTAAAGCTGCGTATCAGATCTGCCGCACGATGGACATTGGAGTAGATCATGATTGAGGTATCAGATAAAAGCTTGAGAGACTTTTCAAGATCTGACCGTTTTAAACGATCCTCTTCAAGCTGATCTTGCAGCCTTTTAGCGGTATCCGTCAGAATTGACAAAGAGGTTATCGCATTGCCCAAAGGGGTATTGACCTCATGGGCAACACCTCCGACAAGATTCCCCAATGCCGCCATCTTTTCACTCTCCACAAGCTGGATCTGGGCCTCTTGCAGTGTTTTCATACTCTCTTGAAGATCCTGGGTACGTTTACTGACCCGTTCTTCTAAATCTTCGGCCAAAACCTCAAGGTGGGTTTGATATTTTCTGGCCTCCTCCTCAGCCACTTCTCTTTGGAGCTCTCTTTGCTCCATTTTAGAAAGCATCTCGTTAAAAGTCTCGTACAGCACAACAATCTCTTCACTCAGTTGCGAGGTGCTGACTCGGATACCGAAGTTTTGTTCATCTCTGATAAAAGCCGCAGTTTTAGCCAACGACAAAATAGGTTCGGAAAGCAGCTTTTGCATCTTTTTGGAAAAGATATAAGCGACAAGTAATAAAGCCATAAACAGCAGTATCAAATAGAGTGATCGCATCAAAAGATCTTTTTTATAATCCAAAAGATCTGCCTGTATATACAAAGAACCGATCATTTTTTGATCCGCCGTCACAGGCAAAAAGAACTTCACCCTGTCATTATCCATAATAAAATGCTCTTTTTTAATCGCTTGGGGAGCAGGAAGCTTTTTGGGATTGTAGCTGCTAAAAATATTGCCTTGCTCATCAAAAAGCGTGATCTGATCAGCCTGCACCAAGGTAGCTACTGTATCAACCCGCTGCTGGACCGAGTTGTCATGCTCAACCAAAGCCTGCTTGACGCTATCGGCCAAAACATAAGCAACACTTTGGATCTTTGCCGCCATAGCATCACGACTGTTGGTCAGCGTAAAGTATAAGGCGATAAATATGGAAAGCAGTGTAATAACCAAGCTGCTCCCCATAAGAATGAGAAAGATTTTTTTAGAGTAAGATACAGAACCAAACATCACAAAGTTTTTACAATCTCCGATTACGCTTCAAGTGTCGGCTTAGGTTCGCCTATGTAATAACCCTGTACATAATCTACACCCAGATCGACAACCTTATCATAAACAGCTTTGGAGTGGACAAATTCGGCTACCGTACGGACATTCATACTTTTGGAGAAATAAATAATGGCATCAACTACCCGGTAACACTCTGCGGAAGTATCAACATTTTTCACAAAACTCCCATCAATTTTAATACTTTCAAGTTCATGCGTAATCATCTGTGCATAATTAGAGCACTCCACTCCAAAATCATCGATAGAGATATGACACCCCAAATCGAGCAGATCTTTAATCACCTTCTTGGCTTGAGGCACACCGTTTAGACTGCTCTCTTCTAAGAGTTCAAAAATGACTCGTCCCGGTTTGATGCTGTATTTACGCAGGGTCTCTTTGACAAAATCGACAAAGCCCTCCTCTTTGAAATCCTGATCTGTAACATTGATGGAAAAATTGTAGTGATTGGATGAAAAAATAGCCGCTGTTTTATTGAGTATGACCCGTGTAATTTTATGCAGCAATCCGCCATAACGAGCCGCGGCTAAAAACTCTATGGGAGAGACAATCGATCCATGCAGGTCCATGCGAACCAGAGCTTCATACTTCTCGATCTCTTGCGTTTTGACATTTAAAATCGGTTGAAAATAGGGAATAAGATGGTCATTTTCAAGGGCCTTATTTAAAAGCCTTGTCCACTCCCTGTTTTCATGCATAATATGTATGACATTCATATCTTCATGATAAATTTGCAGACGATTTCGTGAAATCGAACGGGCCTCTTTGAGGGCCATATCTGCTTTTTGTATCAAATTCTCCTCTTGCTGTACGACCACACCCATAGAGAAGGTAAGCCGGACACTGACCCCATCTTGTTCAAAACGAAAACCGTTGGAAAAGTGCATAAGGTCGTCTTGAAGCTGCTTAATGCGTAACTTATCCTTGTGTGTAATATGCAAAGCGAAGGTATCTGCTTCAAGACGGTAAAAGGTCTCGTCATCTACGAGGTGTTTTTGCAGCTGAATCGCAAAACTTTTGAGTACCTCATCCCCAAACTCAAACCCATAAGCATCATTAACCGAAGAAAAAGAATCAATATTGATCATAAAAAGGGATGATACGTTGTGAGCATTTAAATCTTCATGAAGCCGTATACGATTGGGAAGTGTTGTTAAGGCATCATAACTCATGCGACGATGGAGCTGGGCATTTTTCTCTACCAACTCCATAATCTGATCATATTGGGATAAAGCTGTACGTAAAGAGGTGTAGAGCTTTTCTGCCGTGATATCTGTTTTTTCTTTATAGTCATTGATATCATAATGATCAATAACATAACGCTCCGGTGCCATACCCGGCTGACCGGTCCTGATAATAATACGCATCGCGTCATTATGCAGCTCTTTGCGGATATAATTTGCAAGCTCTAGCCCTGCTTCATCATTTTCCATAATGACATCAATAAAAGCTACGGCAAACTGCTCTTTTTCTAAAAACTCTCTGGCCTCTTTCGCACTAAAAGCTGACGTAAAATCGAGTCCTTGATCTTTGTAATGAAAACGGTGCAAAGCAAGCTTGGTAACATCATGAACACTGGCCTCATCATCAACGATCAAGATTTTCCAAGGATTAACAATCTCCTCTTCTTTCTCCGATTCAGGGGCAAAAATCAAATCATTACTCATTGCCATTACCTCAACATTTAATTACTTCTTCATTGTAGCCTAATTAAAGCAAGAATCAAAGCAAATATGTGACATTCATACCATTCAGTGCTTTTCCACCCACCGCAACAGCAGGTAAATGCCAAAAACATGCTGTTTGTAGCCTCCTTTGGCAGCTTGCTGCAGATAACCTTTCAAAACCTTTGCATCAAATATTTTATGTTTTTCATTAAGCTGTCGTATCGTTTTAAAACCTCCTGCTTCCTCTAACCATGTTATGAAGGGGTACGAAAAACCCCGTTTTTTACGATTGACGATGGATAGAGGCAAATACTCTTTAGCTAGTTCCTTAAGCATCTTTTTGTGTATCCCTGCATCTAAAAAAAGTGAGCCTTCAGATTGCAGTGTCTTTTTGACCAAAGTTTCATCCAAAAAAGGGGTACGTGCTTCTATGCCGTAGTGCATAGAGACACGATCAAGTTTGAGTAAAAAATAGTCCGACTGATGCACTTTAAGATCAATATAACGATACCACAACAGCGGATCTTCAATGCCGCAGGATCGATAACTTTTATAATAGTTATGTATCGTCTCAAATCCCACATCATACTGATCCTTTAGAGACAATAAGGCGGCTTTTTGTTTGGGTGTAAAACTCTCAGCAGAGCTGCGAAAAAGTATCTCATCTTCCAAAACCCTTCGATACCACTCCCATTCACGATGATCATCGGGATGCTTTAAAAAATAGTTCTTTAGCCAGCTTTTATGCTTGAATTGGCCTAATAACTCTATCTCTGCCAACTCCTTATAGGGTCTGTAACCTAAAAAAAGCTCATCACTCCCCTCACCGCTCATAACAATTTTGGCATCGCTTTGTGCTCTTATGGATTTAAAAAGATGGGCAAGCGGGAAGATGGCCGGATCATTAAGCGGTTGATCAGTCCACTTAAAGGGATCTTCTAAATCCTCTTTAAAATCCTCAAACGTATAAACAATCCGTTCATTTTTAGCTCCGATATAATCCGCCACCTCTTTGGCGTAGCTCGTCTCGTCATAACGACTGTCACCCTCATAACCCAAACTAAAGGTTTGAATCGGCGAAGCGTAGGCTTCTTGTGCTATGGCACATAACAAAGAGCTGTCAACACCTCCAGAGAGCAAAAACACCGCTTCATTTGCCTTAGGTAATCGCGTATGCACGCTTTGCATGACCAGCTCTTTAAAATCATAGGGGCTCCATGACTGCAAGAGCTGCTTGGGCAAGATATCATCATAAAACTCTAGAGAAACCCGTCCCTTGTCAAGGGTCAACATCTGGCCTGCTTGCAAAGCAGAAATCTCTTGATAAAAAGTGTATGGGGCTAAAGCTGTCTGAAACGATACAAAACTTTGTTCTGCGGGTTGAGATCGCGAAAGCTTCAGACCAAGCATCGTAAAAGCTTTAATCTCGGAACTAAACACAAACCCCTCTTTGCCCTGATAATAGTAAAGCGGTTTTTTACCCAAACGATCCCTAAAAAGCAGCAGTTTCTGTTTTGAACTATCCCACAAAGCAATAGCAAACATCCCTTCAAAACGATCAACACAGGCCTCACCCCATGTTAAATAGGCCGCAAGAATGAGTTCGCTCTCCCCTTCACCCGTAAAGGGGTACTCAGACAAAACCTTTTTAAGCTCTTGATAATTATATATCTCACCATTAAAAGCAACATGCACGCCTGAAACATGGCTTATCTGCTCATGTTTGGCATCAACGATAGCCAAACGGTGATGGGCAAAAAAAAGATTCTCAGACTCGTAAATGCTCTTCTCATCGGGACCCCGATGTTGCAAACTCTCAAAGGCCTGATACTGTTTTTGCCTGCTAAAATCTCCCAATGTCCCAAAAATTGCACACATTAGTCAGCCTTGATCATCATTATTGTAAGGTCATCATCCAGATAATCATCACAAATCTCTATGTCAGCCTTAAACGGCAAAAGCAACTTTTTAAGCTTCTCAATCGTATATTTGTTATAGATATCATCCTCGACACTTGAACCTTTTAAAATATTAAACACCACCCCTTTATAACTGTGGTCAAACATTCGTTGTATAAACATCTGAGTTTCAAAAGGGTACAGCAGATTCATGGCACCGCTACTAAGATAGTAATCAGCATAAGGGAGCTTATCATGCAAAACATCTGCATGAAGAATGGTCTGAGCTGTCTCTTTACGGGCTATTTTGACCATTTTTTTATGAACATCCAAACCGGTATAGTGTTTGGGAACTGCATTTTTAACCTTTAAAAAATGGTACAAATCCCCAAAACCGCAACCTGCATCTACTACGGTACTTTCGCTAATCTTATCACCTAAGAGTGTGTAAATCTTTTCAAAACGAATATCTTGCCGTTCTTTGGAAGCCCAATGTACCCCGCGGGCTGTCCTTTTATACTTAGAAAGAGCAAGATTATAAAATTTACCATTATCTACTCTGGGCATCTGTACTTTTCCTTTAACAGGCTACTACACTTTTTTTTAAGTAAATTATACTAATATAACAGCACAAAGGCACTTAATGCGTAAAATATACATACGAAAAAAATATTACGGGGAAGTCGAACTCCCCCAAACCCGATATGCCAAAAATATATTTTTCAGAGTCATTCATGCCTATGGCCGTAATGAAGCTATTACGCTTCATCACCTCTTTCCGCCTTCAAAAATAAAAAGTTTGTCAAGTTACCAAAAAGGGGGAGCACAGGATGAGCTTGCCGAGATTGAACTCTTTATCGAACTTGGAGAGAAGCTGAGATTTGATACATCCGAAGCTACGGCGTTAAAAAACCAGATCCTCTCCATCACTGATCTGGCTCACACCCACTTTAATATCAAAAAACGGCTGCAGCTCTTTAATAAGGATGAACCAAGCCAAAGCGAAGCAATCTATCTTTTTTGGGATATCGAAAACTTTTCCAATATCGGACCCATGTTTAATGATATCATCGAACCCTACGAGATCGACGATGACAATATCTATCTGGCGGCCAATCCGGACTCCTTATATCTCTATCAAGATGCCTGGGAGAGCGAATTTTATGATTACGGAAAGCGATTGAAGAGTTCTTTTAATTTTACCAAATGTGACCATGGGAAAAATGTTGCAGATCAGGTACTTTTGGAAGCGTTTCAAACCTTGGATCTTCACAACAGTGATATTTTTATCATAACCTACGACAGAGAACTCAAAGAGTTGTTTTTAGAGTCCTGCCATCCAAGCAACAACCTCTATATAGTGGGGAACTAACTATTTACTTAACAGACAGCTAGAAATAGATAAAAACATAGACGCCAAGACCCAGGCCAAAGTACCGGAAGTTGCAGCCGTCGCTGTTAACCAAAATGGATACTCCATGACCAAAAACAGAACAGTTACAATACTAAAAGATACAATAATACGGAGCAATCGATCCAAAATCACTTTGGTTGC
>JBFHUP010000081.1:0-7185 GCA_041589975.1 Sulfurimonadaceae bacterium
CTACAAGATCTTTGTAAGAGCTACAACGCACTTTTTGTACTTAACGATAAAGTAGAGTTAGCCATGGCGTTGGGATTAAGCGGATTGCATATTGGTAAAAGCGATCACCATAGGGTAACTGAAATTCGCAAAAATTTTAAAGGGTGTCTTGGTGTATCATGTTATGGTGATATTAATTTAGCTCAAAAGATGCAGGATATCGGTATCGACTACGTAGCTTTTGGTTCTTTTTATACCTCACCTACAAAACCGCAGGCTAATATCGTTGACCTAGAGATCATATCTCAGGCCAAAGAGGCCTTAGAGATACCGGTTTGTGCCATTGGCGGCATCAACAGTGACAATGCGACAGAGCTTATGCAACACAGACCTGATATGCTAGCTATTGTCAATGGCATCTGGAGCAGTGAAGATATCACACAGCGTTCACACTATTTTACCCATCTTATAAGGAGCAAAAAATGAGAGTTGTATTAAGTATAGCAGGATCCGATTCAAGCGGTGGAGCAGGTATCCAAGCCGATTTAAAGACTTTTGAGGCTTTTGGACTTTTTGGAACGACAGCCTTAACCGTACTTACTGCCCAAAATACTGCCGGTGTCACCGATATCTATGAAGTCTCACCAGCGTTTGTCAAAGAGCAAATTGTTGCCGTTTTACAGGACTTTGATGTTGCAGCCATTAAAATCGGAATGCTCTATTCCAAAGAGATTATCGAAGCAGTTAAAGAGACGATTAAAGATCTTGAGATTCCTATCGTATTGGATCCTGTATTTATCTCCAAGGCGGGATCACCACTTTTAAAAGAGGATGCCGTTGAAGCTATGAAAACGCTTTTCCCTTTGGCTACAGTTTTAACACCAAACAAATATGAAGCTCAATCGCTGTTTGGCTACACCTTTGGTCAAGCAGAAACGGAAAAAGAGCTGCTTAATGCAGCGACTGCTGTCGTTGTAAAAAACCATACGACTGAAAAAGATGGCACGAAACTAAGCCTGGATCAACTCTTTTGTAATGGAGAAAAAACAGCATTTACAACGCCCTATTTGGAGACGTCAAATCTGCATGGTACAGGGTGCTCCTTTTCCAGTGCCATTGCCGCCAATATTGCTTTGGGACATGAACTCAAGGAAGCGATTCAAAGAGCCAAAAGTTTTATCAATGCAGCACTTGAAACGGCTCCCAAAATCGGAAAGGGGCCAGGCCCCATCAATCATAAAATGGCTGGAGCTAAACTCTTATCATGAAGATAGCAGTGTCGGGATGTCTATTGGGCCAAAATGTACGTTTTGATGGGGGTCACAAGCGTGACAGTTTTATCGTTGATGCCTTAAGTCAATGTGCCGAGTTTATCGCTTTTTGTCCAGAGCATCTTGCCTTTGGTTCACCTCGACCCTCTATCAGGATGGTCAAAACTGATGAAACCCTTCGTATTATTTCAAACAAGACCCAACAGGATCTTACTCAAGAGCTTCTTGATGCATCCCGCCATCAGCTGAACGTTATAGCCAAAGAGGATATCCGTGCCATTATCTTTAAATCCAAATCACCCACATGCGGTATAAAAAGTTCTAAAGTCTATCTTGACAATGGTTTTGCTGAGGGCAAAGATGACGGTATATTTATGAAACTGTGTCAAGATAACTTTAACAATTTACCTATGGAAGAAGAAGGTAGGCTTAATGACCCCTGGCTAAGGGAAAATTTCATCATGCAGCTTTTTGCCTATGATGATTTTGAAAACTTCAAAAAAAGTGCTGCCATGAAAGATCTCATTGCCTTTCATCAAGCCTATAAGTTTTTACTGCAATCTAAGGATGAAAAGCTTTATAGAGCACTGGGAAAAGTCGTTGGTAATCAAAAGAGTGAAAGTTTTAAGAACATACTTGCTGCTTATGAAAGCTTATTTAAACAGGCCATAGGGAAAAAAAGCAGTATAGGCAAAACGCGTAATGTCCTCGAACACATGGCTGGTTTTGTCAAAAACTTCTTAGACAAAGAGGAAAAAACTATTTTACATGAACAGATCGCTGACTATGCCTCCAAGATCATCCCCGTCATCGTTCCGCTTAGCACCCTGAAGATCTATGCCTCAAAATATAAAGTTGATTATCTGTTAGGTCAAAAGTTTCTGCAACCCTACCCCAAAGAGCTGGCACTGCGTTCAGACATCAGAAGTGTCAAATGAAAAGGATTCTTTGGTTTCGCAGAGACCTACGCCTGCAGGACAATCCCCTTCTAGCTTTTGAAGGTGAAGTGCTCCCTATATTTATCTTTGATACACATCTGTTAAGTGGACTTCCTACCAATGATCGCAGAGTGACCTTTATCTATGAGGCGGTTATGCGTTTAAAAAAAGAGCTGCAAGCAATAGGACTTGACCTTAAGATCTTTTACGGAAAGCCTGAAGATGTGTTTGACATCCTGCTTAAGAAACCTTATGATGAAGTCGTTGCCACGGGTGACTATGATGCTTATGCTCGCCAAAGAGATCTCAATATATCCCTAAAAACTGAGTTTCGATATCTTCATGACACCTATATCTTTAAACCCGATGAAGTACTTAAAGATGATGGCACTCCCTATTTGGTCTTTACGCCTTTTTACAAAAAGGCTCAAAAAATTTTAGAAACTAAAAAGCTAGATAGCTATGCCTTAGGCTCTGCACTACTTATTCCTTACAGTTATGATCACATAACAGATGTCAAAGCAAATGCTCAGATATCAGAAAAAGCCCTCTGTTTAGAAACTTTGGGATTTCAGCCTCAAGAGCTTCACTTTTTGAATCCTTGTAAGCAGCTTGAAGGTTTTCTCCAAAAGATTGACAGCTACGACAAAGAGCGTGACTTTTTAAACTCTGATGCCACATCCCATTTAAGTGTGCATCTACGCTTTGGCACCTTGGGTATCAGAGAGCTGCTACGTTCTCTTTTTGAACACCACCACAAAACAATAGAACCTTTTATACGTCAACTTATCTTTAGAGATTTTTATGCCTACCTGCTTTATCATTTTCCCTTTATTGAAACCCGAAACTACAAGTATCATTTTAATGGGATACAAAACCAGCAATATTACGAGCGTTTTTGTCAGGCCCAAACAGGCGTGCCTATCATAGATGCAGCTGTCACACAACTCATTACCACAGGTCAGATGCACAATCGTGCCCGTATGATCGTCGCATCATTTTTCACCAAAGACCTGCTGCTGCCTTGGCAGTGGGGCGAAGCTTTTTTTGCCCAGCATCTTCTGGACTATGATAAAGCGAGCAATGTGTTGTCATGGCAGTGGAGTGCCGGTACGGGTATTGACCCCCAGCCCTACTTTAGAGTCTTTAACCCCTATTTGCAAAGCAAAAAGTTTGATAAAGAGGCTCTTTATATTAAAAAGTATCTGCCTCAACTACAAGATATCAATCCCAAACATTTGCATGATGAAAGCTATCTGTGTGAACATCAACTCTCGCATTATCCGCAACCCATGCTCAACCATAAAACTGCAGCCCAAAAAGCGATAGAATTTTTTAAAAATCCTCTAATGAACAGACAAAAATAGTATACGAAAAGTTTTTGGCAACTGTTACAATTTTTGAAACACACAAAGGATCTACCTATGAAACTAAAAATCGCATTGGAATGGTTTTTAAATCCCGACCACCTCCCTATTATTGCAGGTATTGTCAAAGGAAGCTACAAACAAGCGGGTATTGAAGTAGAGATTATCGAACCAAAAGAACACTATGATGGATTTGAAGATCTTAAAAATGGGAATATAGACATTCATTGTAATGAACCGCTGCATCTGTTTGAACACCATTTTGAGGGCTTAAAATCTTTAGGATGTTTTTTTGAAACGCGTGGGGGTGTGATGATCAGAGCCGACAGAGTTGAAAAACTCAAATCTCATAGTAAGATCAAGATCACGACACCGGCATCCAATCCGACAACCAACAAAATAGGATTTGAGATCATCAAAAGGTATGCCCACAAACATGGCTTTACCATCGATCAAAAGAATGTCACCTTTGTTGAGAAAGATTTTTGGCATATTACCAACATGAAAAACGATGCTACCCTCGACGGTGCTTGGTTATGCTTTTACAACTTTGAAGGTATTGAAGCAGAGATGGAAGGTTTTGAAAACCTCTTTATCGATCAATTTGAATCACCCTATCCCAACTTTTCTGCCTTGGAGTTTATGAGTACAGAAAAAACGCTACAAGATAAGGGCGAGGCTTTAGAAAAGTTCACAAACATTACGAGTCAAATGAGCAAGGAGCTACAAAACAATATTCAAGAGGCTCAAAAGATCTATTATGAATATACCAAAGAGGAGAAATCAGAACTAATGGATAAAATCATTTTAGATACCGTACCAAGATTTGAGACACATATCACCAGCGATCCGAAACGTTGGAAGCAGCTTTATGACTTTTTGGAAGAGCTTCACATCGTCAAACTTAATGATAAAGCCTACGCAGATATTTGGAATTAAGCGTTTATCATGTTTGACTATGCAGTTGTCGGTTCCGGTATCGGTGGAAGTTCCATAGCTGCCTTACTGCAAAGCAAAGGATACAATGTTGCTCTTTTTGAAAAAGAGCCCTATCTGGGAGGATGCAGCTCTACATTTATGCATAAGGGACATCTTTATAATACAGGGGCAACTACTTTTTCAGGATATGATGAGCATCATGTAGTCAAAACTATTTTAGATGAAATAGGGTTTAAGCCTGATCTCATTGAGACAGATCCCTCCATTGTAATACTGCAAAATGGAAAAACGACACCCCGGTATCGTGATTTTCACACCTTTTTAAAAGTTCTCAATAAAAACTACCCCCATACAAAGAATATAGCTTTTTGGGAACTCATCTATGAGATCAATCAAACATTTCACACCTACCAGAATTACTACTATTCAAATCGAAGTATCTTCGCAAAACTACGATCTCTAATCACCTATCTACCTTTATTTGTACGATTTAAAAAGTATCTAGCCATTAATGCCCATACATTTATAAGAGATTTTTTTACTCATATCGACGATGAATACTTACAATTTTTAGAGTCTCAAATACTTATCGTTGCTCAAGCTTCCACAAAAAAGATCAACTTTTTTACTGCTGCATTGGCACTGGCCTACACTTTTAATAAAAACTACTATGCGATGGGAGGAATGGGTGCTATCTTTGATGGCTTAACACAAAACATATCTCATCTTTACAAAAACAGTGACATCACCTCAATTGAATATCTCGATTCCCATTTCAAACTTCATACAAAAAAGAGATCTTATCAATCTAAAAACGTGATACTTAATTCAACGGTCTATGAGAGTGCCAACTTGTTTACTAACTCCAAAATAAAACACTATTATCAAAAATATGAAAAGTTAAACAACCACCAAAGCTCCTTTATGCTGTACATGACCATTAAAAGCAGTAAAACGTTTCATCATCACTATCAAATCATCAAAAACAAACCTTTTCTCTACACCCTATCTCAGGCTCTCTTTGTCTCTTTCTCCGACCAATCAGACAGACTTTTGGCAAAAAAAGGAGAGTATAGCATCACGGCATCGATTCATACAGATACCCGTTTTTGGGAAAACCCGAACACATACAAAGCTCAGAAACAAAAGCTTCAACAAACTTTGCTCAAGGTTCTTTTGGATGAATTTGGTATTACTCAAGATGAAATTGTGGATTGTTTTGCCGCTACACCAAAGAGTTTTAAGCACTATATCAAAAGATCTCAACTGGGCGGCAATGCCATGAGCATGAAAAACTTTTTACCACGATTGCCATCTAACGACACTCCGATAAAAAATCTGTACCATGTCGGTGACTCCGTTTATGCGGCTCAAGGGTGGCCAGGTGTGATGATGGGGGTAAAAAACCTCAAAAAGTTGTTACGCTTGTAAAACGTTCAATGCAAAATCGAGACCATATCCCACAACTTATTTATCATCATAACGGACACAACGAACAAAGGCTTTTTCTGATTTGATACGATAATCATCACTGCCGTAAAAAAAATTGACCATCCATGCTTTAGCAGAGTTACCTGCAAAAGTTGTTTCCGACCAGAACCACTCACTGTTGGCATACACAAAGAGCCACTTTAGTGCAGGACGGTTAAATTTTTTATAAGATAGACTCATTAAGGCATCGATATGCGGTACATGCCAATCATGATACCCCTCAAGCGTCAGTTGTTTGCAATAGCTTTGTGCTTCAGCGTAGGTCACTCTTTTTTTAATAACCCCAGCATCATCTTGCCACATCAGACCTGTGTCTCGATCAATGGCCGTATCACCGCCGTACAAAGCACAGGAAAACAAAAGAGTAAACAGAATTTTTTTGATGATCAACGTACGCACCTTACATGATTGGATCGTGACTTATGATCATAAAGATCGCTTCCTTTATCAAAGCGGACATACCAAAATTGATCCTTATATTTGCTATGTGATGTACTGCTCCAGTACCATCGTCCCACCTCTTTAAAAAAACCTTTATCTATTGCCGGACCTACCTTACTGCGGTCAGCCAGATAATAAAGTTCCTTGTAGGTCGGCAAACGCCAATCATCATAATGATCCACAATAAGATCTTGGCAATACTTTTGGGCATAAAAATATTCCATTGGATCAACACTGCCGCGTACCGGCCAAATCAAACCGCTTAGTTCATCTTTAACTGTATGGGGTGTATTATGACTATATTTTCTTTTTCCTAACCATATGGCATTATCCCAATCCGATACAGCAATATTACGAAAGCTATAGTGTTGTTGATCCACAGCTTTCAATCTCACTGTGATATTTTGATCACTTTGAAGATCAATCAGCCCTTTTTGGGTTTCATAACCGATTTGAGCCACCTCTATACGGTAGATATTGGATGGCAACTGCATCCCTCCGCTATAGGGCTGCTTGATCGTAGTTAAGGTAATCTTTGCGTCTTTGGGTATTGTCGTAATCCAAAGTTTATGCAAAGAGTTTGCCGCCAACATAGAAGTAACAAGAGGCATCATTAAAACCCCAAAAACAGTGTAACGCATATATCGCATTTTACATCACCAAAGGAACAAAGGCAAAGCCTGGATACTCATGCATAACCATCTCATCATCCAACGCTTTTTTAACCACAACAATAGCGTTACGAACAGGTACGACTAA
>JBFHUP010000082.1:0-7130 GCA_041589975.1 Sulfurimonadaceae bacterium
AATGTCTTTGTTAATCGCTAGCCTTCTTGGGTTTGACTCTTTTCTTTCTAAAGTAGAAAAAAATACACCATTTGACTTCAGTTAGATGCTGTAAAATTCTACAAAATTAAGAAAATAATTTTTAGGAAATAATATGGTATCTATTAAATATATTGAAGATGCATTAAAAGCAGTGGATGATGAAGTTCAGGGTTTGCTTTTAAATATGTCTATCTCATTGACAGAAAAAGATGATCTGATGTTGCCTTTATTGCAGCAAAAACGTGTTTTAGATCAGACATTGGAAGATTTGAAATATCTGGAAGCCAATCCACCGGCAAAGGGTGGACCATGTAAGTCGGGTATGACCCGACAAGAACTAGAGGCTAAAGATTCCTAATATCTTTTAAACAGTAGGTAGTCTAGACTTAGACGACCTGCTCCTTTGGTAGCCACAGCTAGAAGCATGAGCATATAATAAAAAGGGATCTCAAATCCGTTGAGATACTTGTAGTTGGTCTCAAACTGCATCTGGCCATTTAAAAAGACGTAATGGGTCTCAGGTAGTTCGATAGCTACAGCAAAACCGCTGTTGTGTACGGTGACCATAGCCACGATCATCGTGATGATAAGCGGGATGCTGATGATACGTGTAAAAAGTCCCAGTGTCAAAAGAATAAATCCTAACAGCTCAGCGGTTGTAGCCAGCAGTGCATTGAGATAAGGCAGAGGCAGATTGAGATTTCCCTCACCCGCTCCAAACCAGGTCACAATGTAATCAAAGTTTTGTAACTTCATGAGGGCAGGTTCAAAAAAGGCATAAGCCAACATCAGACGCAGTGCCAGAAGTGCTAGATCACTTCCCTGATCCATCTTTTTATATATACTATTGATAAATCCTCGCAGTGGTAACATCACAGCTCCTTTGATTGTAAGATGTAATTCTCTACAAAACTCTCTAGAGGCTCTTGTAAAAGTTTTTGAACCTCTTTTTCATCCACTTCAAATTGTGCAGAAATTTTTTCTAAGGCATCTTGGGCGGTATGATCATTTAAGAGATCTACAAACTGTTTTAAAAAGGGGGTGAGCTCTTGAAAATGGACCTCATGGGTTTCAAAGTGATAATAAACCAACAGAGGATAGATACCTCCTTCGTGGTAGTTCTCTTGATGAAACACAGGAAAGTTAAGTTCTCTTAGCAAAGCGGATTCACTTAATCTGTAGGCTTGATTCCAGTCAAAATATTCTTCTTTTGGGGTTTGATAGGGGTTCATAAAGAGTTCGACTTCAACCCACTCAAACCATAAAAGGTCATCCATAAAGGGCAAAGATTTAAGTGACTTTTCTCGAGATAAAAAGTGACGAAACTCATTGGGCATCTGCCAGATTAAGGGTGTTTGTGGACAGCTTTGAATAAAGGCTGTGATGAGTTCATCTAAATGAGACTCTTTTAGGTGAGAACAAAAACGCTCAAAGGTTGAGAGAATGACCTCCTTAAAGCGGTAGTGAATCAGCTCTTTGTAGGTCTGGATTGGATTATTCAGACTCGCATAGAGCGGTTCTTGGGAGGTGATGAGGCTGAAAAAACGTTTTTGAATTTCCTTATGCATAGTTTTGCCTATGACTTTGGGCTTCTTGCACAATCTGTTTGAGGATTTTATACTCCAACTGCATCGTATCAAGATCGGGAACATCGTTGTCCCGTTCGATCATGACGGGGCGATCGATTTTAGTTAAGGTATAGGCTAACAGGTCCCAGACTTCACTGCGTACCGCACTGCCGTGAGAGTCGATGATGAGGTTCTCTTCTTCATACAAGGTATGCCCGGCAACATGGATATAAGCGGTTTTATCGATATCAAAAGCATCTAAAAAAGCGTGAGGGTCAAAATGATGATTGGTAGCGTTGACAAAAACATTGTTGACATCCAAAAGCATGGTAGCACCGCTTTTTTCCAAGACACCGTTGATAAAATCAACTTCACGCATCTCCATATAGGGAAGATGATAATACGTAGCATTTTCTAAAATAAGAGGACGCTGTAAAATGTCCTGAGTCTGCTTGACACGATCCGCTACATGATCAATCATAGCTTTAGTCATAGGAAGCGGCAGAAGTTCATAGGTTTGAGAGCCTTCAAAGCTTGAGAAGGTCAAATGTTCTGAATAGTGTTGGATGTTGAAAGTGTCTAAAAAGTTTTTAAGATCTTTTAAAAAGTTCCTGTTAAGCGGTTCAGGTGAACCAATGGAGAGCGAGAGTCCATGGCAGACGATAGGAAATTTTGAAACGATCTCTTCAAAAGTCGGACGCAGTGCAAAGGGCATAAAAAGCCAGTTCTCAGGCGTGATCTCAAACCAGTCAGGCTGAAACCCTGATGGGATAACATCTTCGATAAATTCATGACGCAGTCCAAGTCCACATCCTGAGATTCCTTGCATCTACAATCCTTTAGCGTGGCCCTTATTTACTGCCGCCACACTTTCCTGCACCACATTTCATAGCTTTTTTCTCTTTTTTACCGCCACATTTACCGGCACCGCATTTAGCAGCTTTTTTCTCTTTTTTACCGCCACATTTACCGGCACCGCATTTCATAGCTTTTTTCTCTTTTTTACCGCCACACTTTCCTGCACCGCATTTGCTGTCAGAAGCATTCACTGCTGTTACCGTACCTACTGTAAGTGCCGCACCTAAAACAAGTTTTGCTAAACTATTTGTTGTCATTCCTAAGCCTTTTGAGTTTATTGTTTGATTACGTATTGTAACCTGTATGCGATGCAGATGTCAGTAACATCCGTCACACAGTGCAGATATGATAGATCAATTACCCTAAATTAAATATTAAAAAAAATTATAATGTGCTAAATATAGCCTAATAGCTTGATCTGTTTGTATGAAGCTTTTCGGTATAGACGATTTCACAATCGTTCCACAATCAATCTTTATACTGTTTGCATCAATTAAAGGATAGCATTATGCAAGCTTTTGGATTTTTTAATACACTGCCGCTTTCGATACAACAAAACATCACTTCCCATATGATCATCAAAAAGCTAGCCAAAGGAGAGCGTCTTTATTATGAGGGCGAAAGCGTATCCAGCATCTTTTTGATAAGTCAAGGTTCATTAAGAATCCATCGTTGTCATGATAACGGTTACTCCGTGACACTGTATCGTGTGGATGATGAAGTGCATAATATAGATATTGTTTCTGCTTCACAGATGATACCTGCCTTGGGTACAGCCGAAGCAGAAGTTGACAGTGAAGTGTTTGTTATCGATTTGGAACTGCTTGAGAGCGTGTTGGCTGATCACATGGGCTACAAAGCTTTTTTATTGCAGCAGGCGATGGCACGAAGTGAATATCTGGCAGATATGATACACACAGTACGGTTTAGCTCTTTAGATGATCGTATCTTTTCATGGCTGAAACAAAAATCACAAAAGGTCTTGAGAGTCACCCATGAAGAGATCGCTTACTATCATGGAACCAGTAGAGAAGTGGTCTCTCGCGTACTAAAGAAGTTTGAAAAAAGAGGTCTGCTGCGGTTGTCACGTAAGGAGATAGCACTTTTAGATACACCAACAGAGCTTTTTGCCTAATCATGCTATACTCCTAAAAAATAGGATGACTTAATAGGAGTGAGATGCAACGTTATTTGGGCATTGATCTGGGCGGATGCATGAGCGGTACATCAGCTTACTGTTTGATAGAGGGTGATGCCACAAGTTTTCAGATTATAAACTGTTTTAAAGAGCCTAAGCACAAAGATCATATCCGTTGCCGCGATTTTTTGTACCAAACTATTGTTGATGCCAAGGCTAAGGTTATCGGTATGGATGCTCCGCTTAGCTTGCCGGCTAAGTTGACACAAAGCTTTTATAAGGGCTTACCGCGTGAAGCCAGCAGGGAGATTGCCAACCCCTACCTCTATCGATATACGGATTATTACCTCTTTAAAAGTTATGGCTTGCGTCCCATGCCTCCTGCGGGTGACAGGATTGGACGATTAACCGCACGATCGATGGAGCTTCAACACTATATAGCCTCACAGGCAAACAGTGTGGATATTAAAGAGGTCTATCCCAAACAGATCGCTTTGGAGTTAGGTAATGTCAACTATAAAAAAGAACCTCATTGGGTCGCTAAACGTCTCGGTATAGAGACTTCCAGTTTGGATGAACATCAGATTGATGCCCTTTTGGCAGCGTATGCAGTGATGATGATCGATCACGGGTTTACGGTAAGGCCTGTCGTTGAAGATGAAGGGTGGTGTTATCCTTTAAAGCTTGATGCCAAGGTTTAACTTGATTGGCAAGATCGATGCTTAATTGTCTAAAAATTTAAGTTCTATAAGGAATAATGTCGCTATACTTATTGAAAACAAAAGGCAACTTTATGAAACTTATTTTATCAATTTTTGTGATGCTTTCTATGGCTTGGGCCACATCAACAAAAGAGACGGTCACCCTCGGGGGCAAAAAAACAACCTTAACAGGAACCCTTATTGGTGTCGGTGATAAGGCACCCGTTGTCACACTTATAGATGGTGAGTTAAAAGCTCATAAGGTAGGCGGTCAAAGATCACGTACGCAACTTTTGGTCGTGGTACCCAGTATTGATACACCGATTTGTGATTTTGAAGCCCGTACCTTTAATGAAAAAGCAGCAGAGCATCAAGATGTAGATATCTATGTTATTTCTATGGATCTTCCGTTTGCAAGCAAACGTTACTGTGCTGCACATGGGATTGATAAGATCAAGGTGGTAAGTGACTTCAGAGATAAAAGTTTTGGTAAAGCTTACGGCATGTTGATCAACGACGGTCCACTCAAAGGGATTTTAGCCCGATCCATCTATATCATCAAAGAGGGCAAGGTCAGTTATAAACAGCTGGTTCCTGAAATCAAACAAAAACCCGATTTTGAGGCGGTTTTAAAAGCTCTTTAAGGCTGAGATAGAAACTTTTTTACTTTTGCCGGAAGCTTTGGGCTTCCAAGCAATCTTTACTTTAAGACTTTTTTCATACAATAACTCATAGATTTTAACAAGTGAGTTACCTGATGAATACCCTGCTTAAAATACAAGGCTTTATACCCTTTATTATTATTCTGTTTCTTAATGCTACAACGGATCTGGCTCATAAGATTACGATTCAAAATGTGCTTTTAAAAAGTTTTGATGGCGATCTTTTAATCATCTTAACCGCTATTGTCAATGCGATGATACTGCTTCCGTTTATTTTACTTTTCTCTTCATCCGGTTTTATCAGTGATAAATTTTCCAAAACCAAAGTGATTCGTTGGTCGGCGTTTGCCAGTATCTTTTTGACTTTAATTATTACTTTGGCCTATTATCAGGGCTGGTTTTATACGGCCTTTATGATGACCCTGCTTTTAGCTACACAAAGTGCCATCTACTCTCCTGCCAAATATGGGATGATTAAAGAGTTGGTTGGGGTAGATGAGTTAGGCAAGGCTAATGGTGTCGTTCAAGCGGTAACTATTGTTGCCA
The DNA here is from genome assembly GCA_041589975.1 of Sulfurimonadaceae bacterium. Lineage (GTDB taxonomy): Bacteria > Campylobacterota > Campylobacteria > Campylobacterales > Sulfurimonadaceae > JBFEYF01. The sequence continues at coordinate 5,495 of JBFHUP010000082.1, forward strand.
TACTTTTATCCTCCATTGTGTTTTCAATTATTTTTGAGGCCTTCTATGTTGATGACGCTGCACAAACACCGGTAACGATTTTACAAAATCTGGCTCCTTTGGGGTGGATACTAGTGGGGCTTACGATCGTGGAGACATTCATGACACTGCGGTTACCGATCTTTAAAGCTTCTGATGCGAGCGGTACATTTTTAGTAATCCCTTTTTTAAAAGGAGCCTATTTACGCGATAATTTGAAGCGGGTTTACAGTAACAGAAATATCTGGCAGAGTATCATAGGTCTTAGTGTTTTTTGGGGTGTGGGACAATTGGTGGTCGCCGCGTTTCCTGCTCACTATAAAATGATGACTGCTGATAGTAATGCTGTCGTTATTCAGTTGATTTTAGCGGTTTCAGCGATTGGTATTGTGATGGGGTCTTTAATCGCAGGTCGTTTAAGCAACCACCATATTGAATTAGGGATTGTTCCTGTCGGAGGATTCGGTGTGGCGATGAGTCTGATCATGTTTGCACTATCACAAGAAGCTATCAATATGGGTATAGCCTCCTTTTTATTCGGATTGTTCGGAGGACTGCTTATCGTACCGCTTAATACCAATATCCAGTTTTTTGCCAAGGATAAAGAGATGGGTATTATCATGGCAGGCAACAACTTTATCCAAAATATTGCCATGATACTTTTTTTGATTGCTTCCATTGTTTTGGTAAAACTCTCACTTTCAACCATTGATATGTTTAGCTTTGCCGCTATTATGATGACCTTGGCTGCGATCTACGGCATGATACGAATGCCGCATCTGTTTTTACGTATTATTATGATTCCTATATTGAAGTTTCGTTCTAAAATCAATGTTCAAGGTATAGATAATCTTCCGCAAAGCGGAGGTGTGATGCTTTTGGGTAATCATATCTCTTGGATTGATTGGATGATCCTGCAGGTAGCTTCACCGCGGGCCATTAAGTTTGTCATGGATAGGGGCATTTATAATAAATGGTATTTAAACTGGTTTTTACGCCAATTTGATCTGATTCCTATCTCTCATGGTGCCAGTAAAGAGGCTTTTGTTATGATTAAAGAGCGTTTGGATAGGGGTGAAGTGGTTGCTTTATTCCCGGAGGGCCTCATATCTTATAATGGACAGATCAACTCGTTTAAAAAGGGTTTCGAAAAATCCTTGGAAAACAGTGATGTCCCTATTGTCCCTTTTTATATGCGGGGCTTATGGGGGTCAAGTTTTTCAAGAGCATCTTCCCATTTTCAGTCGGTGTCAAAAATTGGTCGCAGACGTGATATTATCATAGCTTTTGGCGAGCCGATCGCAACAAACGCGAGCTCTGAAACGGTACGATCTAAAGTGCTGGAACTCTCCTATCAAACCTGGGAGACCTATCTGGGATCTTTAAAACCGATGCAGTATCATTGGCTGGATAAAGTGAAGTCCGCCAAACGTCGTCAGGCCATTGTTGACAGCACTGGTGCCAAACTTAACAATGCCAAAATGCTCACAGCCGTGCTGCTTTTTATGTCCAAGTTGAAAAAACTGCTTAAGGGTGAAGAAAACGTCGGTGTTTTGCTGCCGGCATCGGCGGCCGGAGCCATTGTCAATATGGCTTTATTTGTGATGGGCAAAAAACC
>JBFHUP010000083.1:0-7032 GCA_041589975.1 Sulfurimonadaceae bacterium
CCACACCGATTGAATACAGCGATGAAATGTCACAACTTTTTGATAGTGCCAATGATACGATTTCAGATGCTTACGCTAAAGCTGGAAATCCTTATGACCAAGAGGTATACAGTGCTATCGATGAGTATATGTTTGATGTCTATGTAGATGTTTGTAAAAACATCGAATCAGCATTGAGAGAATCTGGTGCGTTCACATTGTCAGAAAATTTTTATATGAGTGCTAACGGTTTTGATCAAAATAATGAATTGAAGTTTGTTAAAGCATTAGTAAATCCAGAACGGTTTGATGCCATCGCCTCAGAAAAAGAGAAGATAGGTTTTTGAAATGTTTAATATATGATACAAAGGAAAGCCTTGGATCGTAGAAAAAACTTAATCACTTTTAGTGGTAAGGATGCCTTTGTGGTATTGGATAAACTTTGGAACGGTAAATTGCAAGAAGAAGCAGATCTGTTTTATGACAGAACAGGTGAGGATTATGAACAGTGCTTAGTGGAATACCTGATTGAACAAAAATATAAATTAGACCCTTCCGGAATTCAATCTGTCTTAAAACAATTTCAAGATGATAAGCAGTTTTATGAACTGGTACATCTGTTGTTAGTTTCAAGCTTTGATGGAGATCAAAAGAAACTACGGGATCATCAATTTAATATTCTTACAGCCTTATGTGAAGATGAAATTATATGGGAAAATGATGAGGCATTGAAGGAATATTTATCGATAGTCGCATTACCAACAGAACGTAAAGAACTTTACACATATTTACAAAGCATGTTTACATAGGATTATTGTATATTATAAAGTAGTGTTAAAAGTTTTTATGGAGGTCGTAGTATGGTAGCTTATCGTCTTGATAATGATATAGCTTCGTATCAAGAGATGTTTGTGGACTTTAAAGCTATGCGAAGACAATATTCTGAATTACGTGTCAGTTTTAATGAAGATAATATTTCATTGTATGATAATCTTCTTAATGAATGGCAGCCAGTAGACCTTTTTTTTGAGCAATCTTCCTTGGCTCAAAGTGCTGCAAAATTACCAGATCTCTCCTTGTGGAATATATCCTGTGTGGTCTTAAGTAAAAAAGCACATGATGCTTTAGGGGGATTTTTAGACCCCTTTGGTGAGTTTTTACCATTGAAGGATGGATATCATTTATTTAACTGTTTGACATCAATAGACAGAACCTGTGTTGATGAGAGATCTTCCTCATTTGATCTTGATGCTATTGAGAATTCAATGTTTTATCAAAAGAGCTTGAGTTTTATTGACAAAAAGCTAGAAGGTATTGAGATATTTAAACCATCTTTTACACACAACGGGATGTTGTTATGTCAAGCACCCTTTAAAGAATTGGTTGAGGCAAATGCCTTGGGCGGTTTAGTGTTTAGGGCATAAAGCCTTAGATAATCCACTCCCTTACAGGGACCTTTGCTTTAATGCGGTAACGTAATAGAGGAAAGACCACAAAAAAAGCACCCATGGTCATATAAATAGGAAGTATCATACTCTCGACCGTGTATTTCTCTATGCCAAACAAAGCGATAAAAGAGCCTAAGAAAAAACAGATCCAAGCCATCGGGGTCTCTTCGTGTGGAGATACCATCACAAAACGCAGTGTCGGCAGCAGGGCAAAAAAGTCAGCGGCAATAGCCATACTAATAGGAAACAAACCGGAACTTTCTCTGTATAGATACCAGATAAGAATAGCCAAAAGCCCTACAAGTAAAGAGAACTTTTCCAGTCTGTCCGGTTTTTGGTTTTCGCCTTTAAAAAGTGTCAAGATAAAAATGAGTGTCGGATTGACCATAAAGATGACCGTAAGCATCTTCGTTACTTCATCCGCCGTTGAAGGCGTAATGATCCAAAAGGCAAAACCGATCACAGACCAGATAAACCATGAGATGCGGTTGGGTCTGACTGTGCCTCTAAAAATACTAATCGTGTAGGGTAGGATCGAGATAGCGAGGATGAATTGGGCAAGCAGCCCTAAGATATAGGGTTCGATCATTAGAGTTGTATCGTTTGGATCTTAGTAAAGATCGCGTCTAGATCGGTAACGACACCGTTGATCATTGCCACGGTATCACTGGTATCTTTGAGATACTCATTGATCTGTTTAGCAACAGCAGTAACGGCATCAAGTTGGTCATGTAGACCATGGATATCTTTTGTCTGCTCTTCAAGTGCTTCGACATCAAAATCTTCTAAAAGCGTTCCCAGCTCTTCATGTTTTAGCATCAGAGCTGAATGTTCGCGGATAAGTTGGGCTGACTCTAGATGATCTTTGATCTTAAAGTAGGTCTCTTGCAGTGCGTCATAAGATGAGTTATCAAGTGCCATAGTGTTCCTTTTTTAGTTTATACCGGCCAAGGCTCTTGCTTAAAAGCAGAGTCCCAGAACATCCATTCGAGCTGAGAGGTCTTGACAAATACCTCTTGCATTTTCTTTAAACTTGCAGGTGAAGCCGTAGCAGCGTAGGTATCAACAATAGCGATAGCTTGTTTGACTGCCTCTGCAAACTCATCACTGGCATAGGTGTCAATCCACTTTTGATAAGGATTGGATCCTTGGTTGGTCTGATTGGCAAGGATATAGTCACCCACCTCTTTATAGATTGTAAAACAAGGTAGTACGGCAGCGGCACCGACTTCCACATTTTCGTTGTTAACGATACGTGCCAGATAAGAGTTATACAGTTCACAAGTCGGAGAAGGCTCAGGGTTTTTATACTTTTCTTCTAGAAACTCTTTATGCAAAGCATCCTCTACCGTGATGATCCCTGTAGCTGCTTCATAAAAAAACTGCGTATCTTCAGGTTTGTGACACTTACTGCCGACACCGACCAGAGCTTTTTTGTATTCACTAAGATATAAAGAGTCTTGATTGACGTAAAATCCAAAGATATCTTTGTCCAGTGTCGCATTCATAAGATCTTTGACAAAGTCGTGATTGATGATGGCTTGAAAGATCTTTTCCGTTTTTTCTCTTTGGACGTCGTACCAGCTGTTCATTGTTTTTCCTGTTTCAAATTAAGTGATGATAGCGAAGGATTCTAAAAACTGTTTGGGATTGGAAAACTACCATCACTTTTTTACATAAGACTTACTTTTATCCATTACTTTGATCTACGTCAGCTCTCTGGTGATGTTTGATTGTATTTTTATGTAGTTTGTTACGGCTTAATAAGATGCAGGCTTTTCTGATAGATTAGAATTTTTGATTTTTAGCTACAATAGTCTAAGGAAAAGTGACGGTTTTTTACTAGCCTTTAGATGAGACGATGGCTAAGTTGTCTCTTGTTTACAGCAATACAATACTTTTAGGAAGTAAATTCTGACTTAAAGGGTGTGTCTTGAAACAAAAAGTGACGATCGTTGGAGGTGGTATAGCAGGGTTGACTGCGGCAATGGAACTTAATGAACGTGGCTATGAAGTTACGGTTTTAGAGAGTCAAAAGCAGTTAGGAGGTAAAGCCTACAGTTTTATCAATGCAGACGGGATGCCCGGTGAACATGGTTTTCGGTTCTATTTAAGTTGGTATGCCCACCTGTTTGAGATATTTGAACGCATAGCTGTTACAAAAGATGGTGTTAAACAGAGTCTGTTTGATCATTTGGTCAAAGTTAGGCAGATGCAATATGGGTCACAACTTTATGGCAGTGGCATGGGGGTTTTTAAAGATCTTAAAATAACGCTCTCGCTTTCTCAAATCCTGTTAAGCAGTGATGAAAGAATTGAAAAAGAGTTTGAAAACAAAACATGGAAAAGCTTAATAGAAGAGACCATGCAGGGGGATTATGACCAAGAAGAGATCGATCTATTGGCCAAAGCCCCAAAAGTACTTGTAGCAACCAAAACAGAAGATGCATCAGCGGTTACGGTACTCAAAGTAATGTCCCGGTTTTTTTGTAATCCGAGTGCCTATATCCTGGACGGCCCCACAAATGATGTCTTTATCGATCCATGGCAGCACTATCTTGAAAAAAAAGGTGTCACGTTCTTTTTAGAGCATGAGGTGAAGCAGTTACATACGTATGAAGATAGTATTCATGCCATTACGGTTCAGACGCCTTTAGGTGTTAGCAAACAAAAAATTGAAAATATTATTTTGGCAGTACCTATAAATGTCTTAAGTTATCTTGTCACACAGGAGATATCACAGCGTGATCCACAGTTAGCCAGAGTGAAAAAACTAAAGACCCAGTGGATGTGTGGTTTGCAGCTTTATACGAAGCAGCGATTGGAGCTTCCCGATGGACATATCGGCTATCCCAGTTCTCCGTGGGCTTTATCATCCATACAACAGACAGATTATTGGAGCAAGGCGTTTCAGCTAAAAGATGGTCATGCTCATGCCGTTCAGTCTATCATTATCTCTGACTTTGATAAACCCGGAATGTTGTATGGCAAAAGTGCTAAAGCATGTTCGCCTCATGAGATTAAAGATGAAGTTGTCGCACAGCTTATTGCCCATTCTGGCACAAAAACGATGCAGCAAGCCTATATGGATTGCGAGATATTAAGTTGGCAGTTGGATCCATCACTTAGTTATGACGGACTTCAGATGCATAATTCACGACCATTGTTTGTAAATACGGTGCATTCATGGGAAAACAGACCTACTTGCCATACCCAATGGGGAAATCTATTTATCGCATCAGATTATGTGCAAAATCATACAGATGTAGCGACCATGGAGTCAGCGTGTGAAGGGGGTAAGCTTGCGGCTCAAGCCTTTTTAGATAAAGAGTCCTCAAATGCTTTTCCCGTTAAGTTATTTAATCGAAACGGTACAGACATACCTAAAAGTTTTCGTATGTGGAAGCTTATTGATAGATACTTTTTTTCCAAAGGCAAAACCCATCCTTTTACCTATGTAGAGGATGAAACTCGCCAAAGTTTTGAAGCTCTTTTGCAGAAAACTTTTCAAGAGGGGCTGGATCAACTTGGAACAATGCAAGAGTCATCAGATGAGTTCGTGCTTATTGATGTGTTTGAGTCTTTGATCAAAAATATGGGATATGAACACTTTTTAGATCAGGAAGCGGATGATAAAAGCACGGAAGGATTAGTCAAACGTATTCAGGCTTGGTCAGGTCTTCATATGAAACAGGTGACCAAAAACCCTATTGAGCCTCCTTCGTATATGGATCATTATATTAATATAAGTCATCCAATGTACGAGCCTATGACCTATATATCCAAATCTAAAGGTTCAGGGCATAGGATACATTTTGGTCTGGGTTTAAATCATTGGCTGAATGCTCCGGCGTCAAAAGTTAATCATCTTTTTGAGCTGGGACAGGCTTTACATAACAGTAGTTTGTTAATAGATGACATCATGGATAATGAGGCTTATAGACGAAACCAACAAAGTGCCCATCATATCTACGGTATAGGGCAGACGATGGGCGTGGCTTATTCTGCTGTCTTTCAAATGCTCTTATCTTCATCAATATATTTAGGAAAAGAGATTACGACGGACCTTATCGAAGAGATAGCCAGAGCCCACCACGGTCAGCTTAAAGAGATGTTTTACAGAGATCAACTGATATGTCCCGATATAGAAGAGTATTATATGATGATCGATGATAAGACAGGCTCACTGTTTCGTATTATGTCCAAAGCTATTATAAAGCTGTCAAGCAAGAAGATTACGCCTGAGATCGAAAATGCTTTTGATGATTTTGCCAGAAAAATCGGCTACTTTTTTCAAATACGAGATGATTACTTAGATCTAACTTCAGATGAATATGCCCAGAAAAAAGGCAGAATTGCCAGTGATTTGGATGAAGGAAAATACTCTCTGCCCATTATCTATTTGCTGAGAAACAAACCACAGTATCGTCAGAAGGTGATGAAATACTTCTCAAAATATCAGGGCGGTATGATGCCGGCTAACATTAAAAAAGAGATTTTAGCACTTATGCAAGAGTCTCATGCTTTAGAAGATACACTGCATGAACTGCAAACGCTTTTTGATGATCTACAAACGCTGTATCGTAAGTTAAGCAACTATTTTCAAACACTATCTCCACAACTGAAAAGCTGGATGGATAAATTGGGTGCCATCGAGGGTATTGTACGTACTCGTGATCAGGAAACTAAAAGAGTAGAGAAACAGAGATTGGAACTGACTGAAGTATCAACATTTACAATTAAAAGAGCTATTAGAAATATTGTAGCTTCTTATCATCCGTTTTTTGTTTATCAAGGCGTTCATGACGATGATTTTTGGTACTGTTTTCCTCTTTTAGTGACGGTTGAAACCTATATCCTGATTCTGGATGATTTTAATGAAGATACTAAAAATAAGAAGATAACCGAAGAAGCTTTATATAATTCAAAACTCTTTACACTGTTGGAGACTCTGGGGTGGAAAGATGATTTTATAACGGCTCTCATACCCAAAGTAATCTCTTTTTATGACAGGGAACGTGCATGGCTGTCCAAGGAGTTAACAATATTAGATCAGGATGAGGTTTTTGAGCATCATAAGGGCAAAGCCTTAGGCTTGCATATTCAGTTTTGGCTGATTCAAAAAGTACTGCAAAGTAGAGGCGTGACTCCTCCTAGACCTCTTTCAAAGTCTGTTTTAGATGATTTTGCACTGTATATGCAGTTGCAAGTAGAACGTTTTGAAGCTGCAGAAGATGAAAAAGTGGGTGTTTACAATATAACATCACATCTTTATGAAATTTTGCATGACCATACTGAAGTTCAAAAAGTACTTGAAATGTATGAACAAAAGATTTATGATAGACTCTGCTTAGAGGATTCCAGGCTTATTGAGAGTGCAGGGCAATGGTTTGAAGTGATGAAGCTATCCAAAAAGGGTGAGGTTGTGAGCATGAGTTTTTCTATCCGCCAATTCCTCTCCATAGCAGATAAAATCTCAACTACCATTAAAGCACAACCCACTCTATCAAAAGAGATATTAGGCTCCAGTAAGAATTATATGTGGATCTATGCTATGTTTATAACCGAGTTGGAACCGCAACTCACTGTTATGCAAGATCTTTCA
>JBFHUP010000084.1:0-7024 GCA_041589975.1 Sulfurimonadaceae bacterium
CCTCGCCAAACTTGGCATGCAGTACCCGCTCCACGGTTTCTGTCAAATCAAATTCATCTTCCGTCGCCAAGTCAATCACATTACCGGCAACAGCCATTTTACCTGCGGCTGTAAGCTGATCAGGTTCATGATCAATCATCTTTTGAAGCTGGGGTATCATCGATATAGCCTGTTTGGTTGCCTGCAATTTGGCTTCATCATAAAGATCTATTTTTTGGGCAACCTTAGCCAACTCTTCATACAGAGGTGTGGCTGCTTCAACAGGAGTTTTGGAAAAGGAGAATTGGGCAGCGTGCTTATGGGCAACCGCATCGATTTTAGCAGTGAGTTCCTTGGAGGCATTAATCTTCGAGGCGACACGGCGGGATTGCCCCAAAATACACTCAATACACTCTTGTTGCAGTTTCAAATCTATTTTTTTGGAGCAGCGTAATCTTCGACTACTTTACCCCACATCAATTTATATTTACGGCGTAAAAAAGTGACTTCATCTTGAGAAAGTTTGAGCTGTTCGGTCAATGTCTCAACCGTTTTACGATCCTCATTATAGAGCTCTTGCATCTGATACAGGGCATCTTTTAAAAAACTGTTTTCATCTTTAATGGCAGCGATGGTTTCATCTTTGGAAACAAGCACTTTTTCATGCAGGTTCATAATGGTCCCGATCGTTTTTTCTACAAAAGCCTGCTGTACTACAGTATCAGGGGTACCAGCACCCTTCATCACTTCTGGAATAATTGCTTGGGTATTACTTGATCCATCAATAAATACCACACCATTTTTAACTTCCGAGCTGAGTTCATTGCGGTCAATCATCGCTTCGACTGTTTTTCTATCAATATCTAAAGTTTGAGCATACTCATCAATATTTAACCAACTTGCTTCCATTTCTTTCTCCTTTTTCACTGCTATCTATAAGATCTTTTCAATCTCTATAGAGTCCATCTCTACTTTTTTGGCCTTAGAAACCCGATCCTCTTGAAGCTTGATCGCCAACTCCTCATTTCTTAATGCCAAGACCTGCATTGCCAAATAGGCTGAGTTGATTGCTCCAGGCTGTCCAATAGCAACAGTGGCTACAGGCATCCCTGCCGGCATCTGAACCGTAGAGTATAAGGCATCCACACCGGAGAGTTCCGAAGCACCCATGGGAACACCAATGACAGGCTTAACCGTACTCGAAGCTAAAACACCGCCTAAATGGGCTGCCATACCGGCTGCAGCAATAAAGACCTGAGCACCTTTGTTTTCAGCTTTTTTAATATACTCTTTCGTACGTTCAGGACTTCTTAAAGCACTCGATATGACAATTTCATAAGCCACACCAAAGGTATCAAAAGTCTCGGCACACGCCTTCATGACATTGTAATCACTTTTTGAGCCTATAATTATTGAAACAAATTCCATTAACATCCTTGTTTGAGATTGAAAAAGTCTTCAACATCTTTCAAAGAAAAAGCAATTATCAGTCCAATTTAAAAGTTTAACTCTTGGTTACTTGTACCAACTTTTCATCATGCGTTGCTACTGTACCCATCCCCTCTCTAGCAGGAATACGCAAAAAGCTTCGGGCAGGCAGTTTGCCAGGAAGACGTATAGGTACCAAATAGCCACTGTGTACAGAGTCCAAAAGCTTACCCTCTTGATTGGTAATAGAGTGCAGTGACAGGTAAAATGAGCCCTCTTTTTCATAAATTCTGCCCACTTCATTATCTACACATTCAATCTTGGCATAGGCAGGTGTAACGATCTCAATCTCATCTTCGGGTCGGGTCGTAAACTTACACATAAAGTGGGTCTCATCATCCGTGACAATACCGGTTACTTGATGCGAGCCCATCATCATGGTAAAATCCAAGTTTTGTGTATCATTACGTTCAAACGGACGACTTATCAGATAAGCATCTGTATAACCTCGGTTTTGCAATGATTGCAGCTCTTTTTGATACCTTTGTGGGTCAAAATCTTGGGCATAAAAATCATCAATGGCCTGGCGATAGGCTTTGGCAGTAACCGCTGCATAATAAGGAGCTTTGGTACGTCCCTCAACTTTAACGGAATCAATCACGCCTGAAGCTAAAATCTCATCCAAATGTGAGGCCAGATTCAGATCCTTGGCATTCATGATATAGGTACCTACACCTGGATCCTCCTCAAGTTTAAACAGGGTCCCCGTTTCCGGATTTTCTGCATACATCACATAAGGGAAACGGCAATCATTAGCACAACTGCCACGATTCGGAACCCGCCCGCTTTGCAGCGTTGAGATCAGACAACGTCCGCTGTAAGCAAAACACATGGAACCATGGACAAAGACTTCAATCTCCATCTCAGGCAAAGCCTCTTTAATCGCAATAAGATCTTTTAAAGAGATCTCACGAGCCGCAATAATACGCTTCACACCCATATCCCAATAGACTTGGGCATCCAAGACATTCATCACATTAGCCTGTGTTGAAAGGTGTATGGGCATATCGGGAGCTATCTCTCGTACCATACGTACCACACCAGGGCTTGCTACGATCAAAGCATCAGGCCCTAATGAAACCATTGCTTCAATATGTTTTTTTAAAAGCTTTAGTTGTGAATTAAAAGGGAACCCGTTAATGGTTACATAAACCTTACGGCCGCGATCGTGAGCATAATCGATCCCCTCTTTAAAGCTCTCCATATCAAACTCTTTGCCTGAGCGTATACGAAGAGAGAAGTGACTTACACCACCATAGACAGCATCAGCACCATAATCTATGGCTATTTTTAGTTTCTCCAGATTTCCAGCCGGAGAGAGAAGTTCTACTTTTTTTGACATTTCTTTAATTCTATTTACTTCCAAAAGAGGCTAAAAGTGCCTCAATATCATCATTATCCATAACGTCTTCGGTATTGTTGTCTCCAAAAATATGCGTAGCTGAATCTACACGGGTAGAGTCATCTTTATCACTGGAAAAGAGTGTATTCATATATTTAGACAGAGCCCTCATCACGTTAATAACACGTTCAATCTTTTGTCTATGAATATCTTGATACTGCATAATATCCATAATATTCATGATCTGATCACCATTATCTTGAAGCATTGCAGCTTCGGACTCTAAAGCCTCTTTCATACGCGTTGTTTCAGCCAAAGAGCTTTCAAAAGTTTTTATCGATGGAAAACTTTGGTGTAATTTTGTCAGCATCTCAACATTGCGAGACGTGGTTTCGATCGCTTCACTGATACGGGATTCAGCATTCATCAGATCTTCACCAATCTGTTCGATGATATCAAAAATCTCACTTGCCTTAAGCTCTGATTCTCTGGTAACATCATCAAGCTGCGTTACCATTTTATTATCATCGGTTGGAGCAGGCGGCGGCCACGTTGCGGACTTAGAGCCCTCATCTGCCTCTGCCACTTTCTCTACTTCAGTTTCGGCAGCCTCGGGCAACTCAACACCTTCCATGTCTACATCACTGTCCATCATGCTATCAAGCTCTTCTTGTGTCATGCCATGCTCCATAAAAAATTACACTCTCAAAAATTTTCAATATCTCTATTAACTATATTATAAAGTAATTAGACTATAATTACTATTAAAATTTTGAAATAAAAGAGCCCAAATGCGAGTAGATCTGCATAATCATACAACTTTGTGTAATCATGCAACAGGTACAACAGAATCTTATGTTAAAAAAGCTATAGAACTCGGTATCGACGTTTATGGCTTTTCTGACCATGCTCCTATGGATTTTGATCCCGAATATCGTATGCATTTTACCCAGATGTCAGCTTATGAGAGTGAGATTACAACACTTAAAGAAAAATACGAAAATGATATCGAGATTCTTTTAGCCTATGAAGTGGATTATCTGCCCGGACATATGGATGAACGCGTACTTAAAGCAGATGTTGATTATTTGATTGGGTCTGTGCACTTTATCCATGAATGGGGCTTTGACAATCCTGAATATATCGGACGCTACAAGACCCAAAACATCGATACTATCTGGCAAGAATATTTTGATGCTATTGAAGATTTGGCAAAGAGCGGAAAGTTTGATATTGTAGGTCATTTGGATCTCATTAAAGTCTTTAATTTTATGCCCAAAAAGGACATCAAATCGATTGCACACAAAGCTATGAAAGCGATCAAAAATGCCAATATGACATTGGAAATCAATACAGCAGGACAAAGAAAACCTGTCGCAGAAATTTATCCAAGCCGTGAGCTGTTAGGCATGGCTTATGAACTACAAATCCCGATTACTTTCTCTTCGGATGCCCATTCTGTAGACCAAATAGGCCTCTTCTACAATGAGGCTGTCACCTTAGCAAAGTCTGTCGGCTATACCCGCTGTGCAACCTATCGAAACAGAGATAGGCAATTGCTTACTTTTTAATCAAAACTAAATCAATCCTTATATAAAAAACTGTTACAATTGCCTAAATTATTTTCTAGGAGAATGAAATATGGGCAAATTTGTAAATAGTACAGATGAGTTTTTTAAATATTGTGAAGAAAACGAAGTAGAATTCGTTGATCTACGATTTAGTGACATTAAAGGTGCATGGCACCACTTAACATACCGTTACACTGCGGTTAACAAAGACAATCTAAATGGTGGTTTCCCATTCGACGGTTCGTCAATCGAAGCATGGCAGCCGATCAATAAATCAGATATGATCCTTAAACCGGAAGTAGAAACTGCTTTCCTAGATCCATTCACTGCAGATCCAACCATTGTAGTATTCTGTGATGTATATGATATCTACAAAGGTGAACTATACGCAAAATGTCCACGTTCAATCGCTAAAAAAGCTCTAGCTCATGCTAACGACCTAGGTATCGCTGATGCTGCTTACTTTGGTCCTGAAAATGAGTTCTTTATCTTTGATGACGTTCAATTTGTTGACAACATCAATGAAGCAGGTTACCGTGTAGACTCTGAAGAGGGTGAATGGAATGACAACACTGAGTATGCTGATATGTACAACACAGGACATCGACCTCGTACAAAAGGTGGTTACTTCCCAGTAATGCCAACGGATTCAATGGTAGATCTACGTGCAGAAATGATGCAAATTTTAGAGCAAGTTGGTCTAGAAGTAGTACTAGGTCACCATGAAGTTGCACAAGCTCAAGGTGAAATCGGTATCGTATTCTCTGACATCATCGGTGCAGCAGACAACGTACAAAAATATAAATATGTCGTAAAAATGGTAGCTCACCTTAACGGTAAAACGGCTACATTCATGCCAAAACCACTTTACGGTGACAACGGTAACGGTATGCACGTTCACCAATCTCTATGGAAAGATGGTAAAAACCTTTTCTATAAAGAGGGTGAGTATGGTAACCTTTCTGAAACTGCTCTTCACTATGTTGGAGGTATTTTCAAACACGCTCGTGCCGTTGCTGCATTCACAAATGCTACAACAAACTCATACAAGCGTCTTATTCCAGGTTTCGAAGCTCCAAGTATCCTTACTTATTCAAGCCAAAACCGTTCTGCTTCTTGTCGTATCCCTTATGGTGCGGGTGAAAAAGCTACACGTATCGAGATGCGTTTCCCAGATTCAACTGCTAACCCTTACCTAGCATTTGCTGTTATGATGATGGCTGGTCTTGACGGTATTAAAAACAAAGAGATCCCAGTCGGTCCAATGGATGAAGATCTATTTGAACTTTCTCTTGATGAGATTCGTGAAAAAGGTATCCCACAAATGCCACACACACTACGTGGTTCTTTAGAAGCTCTTATCCGTGATAATGACTTCTTAAAACCTGTATTTACTCAAGAGTTCATTGATACCTATCAACACTACAAATTTGAGACTCAAGTTTGGCCAGACGAAGCTCGTCCAACTGCGTTTGAGTTCAAATCTACTTATTCTTGCTAGAGCAAGAATAAGCAACCGCTTATTTAATCATACGTTTATGGAGCAAAGCCCCATAAACTACGTTGACACTGGGTCTAACGACTCAAAATTTAGTTCTTTGCTGCACTGCGTTTTTAAACGCTGGTCAGCGGACAGCTCACGCACCCTTGGTGCTCTTACTCTCCTTACTAAGTTTTTCTTTTTTACCACACTTTTTAATCAGAGTTTAGATACACTTTCAGCATGAAAAATATAGTTTTACTGCTTTTTACTATCGCTACTTTATTTACCGCTTGTAGTCGTCCGGATATGATGGCTTACTACAAAGAGGACCCTTTACAATCAAACTATCCTCAAGCTTGGCAGGAGCTTTTACTGCTTCCGCAAGAGTATTTACCCCAAGCAGCTACCAAACACTTACGACTCCCTGTACTTATGCACCCCTACCAAAAAAGCAATCCCGGTTTTATTAACCTTAAGAAGTTTCAAAAAAGTTTGCCCGAGCATGAATTGGCCCAACTTAAACTCTGGTATGCTGCTACCTTTTTCCACAAACCCTATATAACACACTATATGGTTATGGAGTTTGGAAGTGAAACCCAAGCCAAACACTATGTTCCAAGAATAGCTTCTGCTGATCCGTCTAAATATATAAGAGTCTTACGATACAAAAGCATTCTCTTTTCGTTTGTGATTCGAAACTTTTCACAAGAAGTCGTAGATAAAAATCAAGACCTGCAAAGCCAGGCATGGGTTGATGCAACCCTTAAGCGTATAATGGAGAAGTTATGAAAAAAGAGGATTCCCAAGCCTATTTAGATAAAAAAGCCCGTTTTGAAAAGATCATTACTATTTATGGTCGTAATGCAGTCTTAGAAGCTCTAGAGGATCCAAACGCCACACCGATTACTCTTCATCTTAGTAAGAGTAATATCGAAGCTAAAGTGCTTGATACAATTAAAAAACTGGCCACCAAGAAATCGTGTGAAATTAAAATGCATGATAAGGCATCACTTTCACGCATTTCAAAAAATGCAAAGCAGGATCAAGGTGTAGCCTTGGATATTGAAAGCCCTAACTATCAATCAGCTAAAGATTATCTTGACACTTTGCCTATGCATGCCAAGATCATTGCTCTTGACGGTATCACCAATCCACAAAACC
>JBFHUP010000085.1:0-7016 GCA_041589975.1 Sulfurimonadaceae bacterium
ACTTTGAGATGATGAACTCTTTTAGTGTTGCCGGTAATCTGGCTATTGCACGTTCCCGTGATAAATTACGAAGTCTTCAGATTCTTTCTAAAGCCGGTGTGGATATGCCTAAAACAGTTTTTGCTTCAAATAAAGCGAATGCCAAGGATGTTATTAAACTAAGTGGTGGTACTCCGCTTGTCCTTAAGATCTTAGAGGGGACTCAAGGTGTCGGTGTTGTTTTGGCTGAGACGCAAAAAGCGGCACAATCAGTACTCGATGCTTTTTATGGTATGGAAGTCAACCTTTTGGTTCAAGAGTTTATCAAAGAGGCAGGCGGTGCTGATATTCGTGCATTTGTTGTCAATGGTGAAGTTGTAGGTGCGATGAAACGTCAGGGAGCTGAGGGAGATTTCAGATCTAATTTGCACCAAGGCGGTAGTGCCAAATCTATTAAATTAAGCCGTAAAGAAAAAAGTACAGCTTTAGCTGCAGCTAAAGCTATGGGTCTGGGTGTCTGTGGTGTCGATATGATTCCCTCAGATCGTGGGCCATTGGTCATGGAGGTCAACTCTTCACCGGGCCTTGAGGGAATTGAAAAAGCAACTGAGATCGATATTGCCGGTAAAATCATGGATTATATTGAGCATAATGCTACGCCACTACCAGATAATAAAAAGCGTCGTAAGAAAAAGGATAGTATCGGTGCCTAAAACTGATCCAAAGCCTTTTATCATTGGGGGTGTTGAGATCCCCAAAGGAAGTCGCAAACATGTTGAGATCGAACTGCCAAGTTTTTACGGATCTCCTGCAAATTTGAATGCTTATGTCTTTAGAGGCAAAAAAGATGGTCCTACGCTTTTTATATCTGCAGCGATCCACGGTGATGAGCTTAATGGCATTGAGATTATTAGACGCATCCGTCAAATGCACCTATTAAAGAGCTTAAGAGGGACCATCATCTTTGTTCCTGTAGTCAATATGTATGGTGTGATGAACCACTCCCGTTATCTTCCGGATCGACGCGATTTAAACAGGAGTTTTCCGGGATCGGCTAAAGGTTCTTTGGCATCTCGGGTGGCTTATACCTTTTATCAAGAGATTGTTCAACTTTGTGACTTTGGTATTGATCTTCATACCGCGAGTATTCATAAAACCAATCTGCCTCAAATTCGAGCTAATATCAAAGATTGTGATACTTTGGGTTTGGCTAAAGCCTTTGGGGCTCCCGTCATACTACACTCTGAACTTAGAGATGGTTCGTTAAGAGAGGTTGCTTGTGAAAAAAATGTCAGTATGCTTTTATATGAAGCTGGCGAAGCTTTGCGTTTGGATGAAAAGGCGATAAAAATCGGAGTAAGGGGCATTATCAATGTTTTAAGAACATTGATAATGCTACCCAAACCCTCTCATCGTAAACAGAGTAAGCAAAGTATCATTACGCATAAGAGCAGTTGGATCAGAGCTTTAGAAAGTGGCATGATCTATACACTCAAAGATCTTGGAACTACTGTAAGTAAAGGGGATGTCATAGCTCATATTTATGAATTTTTTGAGGATCATAAATATGAGGTGATAGCACCATTTGACGGAATTATTATCGGAAAATCTGAGATACCTTTAGTACATGAAGGAGATGCCGTCTTTCATATTGCTTCATTTGCCAATCTCGAACATGCTGAAAAGAGTTTAGAAGATTATCAAGAGTTGGATGATACGATTATTGCAGAAAATCTATAGAGCAATAACACAGTTTCTGCCGGAAGCTTTTGCTTTATAAAGGGCATTGTCTAAACGTTTTAAAAAGCTGTTGACTCTTTCCGTTACTTTGAGTGCGGTTACCCCAAGACTGATCGTGACTTGAGGGACTTTGTCGAAATGGACTGCTGCGATAGAGCTTCGTAGATGTTCTGCCATTTTTATGGCATTGTCCAATGAGGTTTCTGGCAGCAAAATGATAAACTCCTCACCGCCCCATCGAGCAAAACAGTCACTGCTTCGGATATGATTTTTGACCTCTTCGGCCAGCTGCTTTAAGACTTCATCTCCGCAATCATGGCCATAGGTGTCATTAATCTTTTTAAAGTGATCGATATCAAAAAACAGGGCAGTTAAAGTGTGGTTATAACGTTTAGATCTCTGAACCTCTTCAGCTAAAACTTCATTGAATTTCCTGCGGTTATAAATGGTTGTCAGAGTATCGTAATAGGCCATTTTACTTAACTTTTTAATCTCTGTCTGTTCTTTGACCATATTGGATATGATACTTAAATAGGTCTCTTGACCTTCAAATTGGATCACTTTTGTTTTGACTTTAGCCCAGACGACACTGTCATTTTTCGTTTTGAGTTGGATAATTGCTTCAAAAGCATTACTCTTTTTTCGCATAGGTACTTGAAGTGACTGTATGAACTCCTCTTTGGCACTGCTGTGAATGAGGTCAAAGAGCTCCATTTTTTTTAATTCCATACCTGTGTATTTGACAAACTTTTCAAAAGCTGGATTGGAATAGATAATGTGACTTCTAAAGAGTATAACACCATCAGGGAGCTCTTCACTGAAATTTCGAAACATGACATCTTTATCGTCGAGTTTAGATTGCAGTGCCTTACGTCTGGATATATCAAACAGAGATAGTAAAGATAACTGTTCAGATGGTGCAAGTATAGAGGTGACGACCTGAAAATAGTGTTGGCTTGTTTCTATTTTGAGAGTATATTCATCTTTTTTGCAGTGGGAAAAAAATTGCTCCTCTAGGGATTTTTTTTCTTTAGCATCTTCAGGCAAATGTTTAAGCTCATGCAGATCAAGAAACTTTTGGTTGGCCCAAAGAATAGTTTGTTTATTATCTATGACAGCTACAGGATAACTTAAAGGTGCAAAACATTCAAAGGTTTTGTCAGAGGTCACTTCATAGCTCTCTTTCGTATGAGGGTATAACTTCCGATACCCACTATCGAAAACAGCATCATAGTAAACAGGGCAAAAACGGTTCCGTTGGAACCAGAGGTGAAAAAGAGCCCGCTGGTATTCATGCCAAAAAATCCGACCACGAGATTAAGCGGTAAAAAGATAGCGGAGATAACAGTCAAAAGGTAGACCATGCGATTCATCTTCTCATTGGTTTGTACTTTGTAGTAGTTGTAGATGTAATCAAGTTTAGAGAGCTGGTGAGCCGCTGATCTTAGAATACGATCAAGGTGCTCTTGAATATCTGCAAAGTGATTGACGGGAAACTCTTCAAAGGTTTCATAGAACTCACAGAACTCTTCAAGCATGGCATGAGAACGGGTTAACATACGTTCTAATTGTAAAATATCACGTTTTAAGCCGAGCCATCGGGTTAAAAAATCTGATTGGGAACTCTCCTGATACAGGTTATCTTCCAGATCTGCTACATGATCTTGATAGCGTGTGAATTTTTTCATCAGTTTATCTACAATTGGATTGATCATTTTATGAATATTTTCAAAGCGATGATCTAAAGTCTCAAACTCTTTGGCATCTTTGTCGTAGTAGTAGGAGTTTGTATCAGTGAGAACGAAACCAAAAGAGCGTGTTTGAATCTCATTGGTAATGACTGGAAGACGAATAATAAACATATTATATGTGTCGTTCTCATCAAAGATTGAGGGGTGCAGTCGATTGTTAAGATCTTCTAGGTGAAGATCATCCAGTAACGAAGCTATATCACTCATAAGAACTCCATGTTTAAATATCTACATTGTATCAAATAATGCTATAATTTTGGGAAAAAAGAGGGTGTATGCGAAAACATTTTACATTAGACAAGGCTCCAATATTTATCAAATTTTTTATAACGGCGTCTCTTTTTATAGCGATTAAGGATTTTAGTCATATAAATTCTTTTGCCAATTTGGCTGTAGCACTTTTAGAGTTTATTATTATTTTGGAACTGGTTCGTATGATTATTGATTTTCTCTTTAGTGATGATAATCGTATTAAATTACGTCTCATGATAGACTCTACCATAGTCTTTTTTATACGTGATATTATGCTCATCGTCAATGACAAGTTTGACCTGTATAAAATTATCTCGATTTTGGGCATTATTTTGATGCTTTTTATTTTTAGAATTATCAGTATGAAATATAGTCCTTCTGTGATGGAAGCACACTATAGAGAGTTAGCAGAAAAGTTAAAAAATGAGGCAAAAGAGTAGGAATGTGGTTGAGTGTTATACTGACATTAAGTACGATCATTATCACGCTGATTATCAATCAGCTGGTCAAACGCTTTTTACACAAGTACGCACGCAGAAAAAACCTGGGGGTTAAGCGTGTATATTATATTGGCAAGGTGTTTCACTTCTTCTTTTATGTGATTGCTTTGGTGGTTTTATTGTTTATTTGGAGTGTAGATTTTAAAGGGGTTTCGGTTTTTGCTTCATCTTTGTTTGCTATTACAGGTGTAGCTCTTTTTGCCCAATGGTCATTGTTAAGCAATATTACAGCAAGTCTTGTGATCTTTTTTAATTTTCCGGCACGTGTAGGGGATAAGATTCGTATTATGGATAAAGATGATACGGTAGAGGGCTCTATCAAAGAGATTACACTGTTTCAGGTGGAACTTATCGACAAAGAGGGTAACAGGATTTTTTATCCTAATAATTTGTTACTGCAAAGACCCGTGCAAAAACTGGCTTAAGTGTACAAAGGTTGAGTATGAGAAGCGTATGGATGATAGCACTATTTTATTGTATGAGCCTGTATGCCGCAGATGATGAGAAAAAAGAGAGACAAAAACTCTGTATCGAGTATAAAAAGTGTATGAAAAAGTGCCAAAAAAGTTATAGCCCCGTCTGTGAGGAGCTGTGTGAACAGAAATATCCTTGTGAAGCTGAAGTGGAGCAAAAGGTTATTAAAGATTAAAGTTCTATAAAAAAGTTATGGTCTGGGGATGGTGATTTTTACTTCAACGCCTTCTTGAATATTTTGCAGGGTGATTGTTCCTTGAAGTTTGGATTCAATAATAGTTTTGGCAATGTAAAGCCCCATGCCTTTTCCGTTAAGCACTTTTTTGGTTGAGAAGTAGGGTTCAAATACTTTATGTGAATTCTTTTTATCAATCCCTATGCCATTATCTGTAATGATGATGAGAAGTTCGTTAGGATCTGCACTAACATTGATATCGATAAATTTCTCGCTACGCTTTTTTTGAATGAGTGATTCTATGCAGTTTGTTGTAATGGTGATAAAGACCTGAGTCATTAACTGCGGTAACAAAATATCTTCATCGGAACTTTTGAAGCTATGTTTTAGCTCTATATGGTGTTGGTTTAAAAGATCTTGATGTACAGAGCGGATTATTTTTAAGACCTCTTTGAGCGGAACTTGATGGCTGTCGTTTTGTGGATCAAAATAGTTTCTGAACTCATTGATCATTTCAGACAGACCGATAACTGAGCTCTCAAGCCCTTTAATAGTCTCATCTATCTCTTTTTTGCTTTTCTTTAACTCCATAAAGAGTCGTAATTTACCCAGGCCCATATTGATAAGATTTAAGGGTTGTCGCCATTGATGTGATAATATGGAGAGAATTTCACCCATGGCGGAGAGTCTTGATTGGCTAACTATAATGTCTTGGCTTGTTTCTAAATCTTTTTGAGCAGTGATCAGATGTCTAACAGCCGTATAGCCAACTTTTTTACCCGTTTCATCATAGCGTGGTGTAATGGTGGCTTTGACCCAGTAATAGTTACCTGATTTGCTTTTGTTCTTTAGCTCACCTTCCCAAACAGAGTTTTGTTTAATAGTATCCCATAATTGTGTATAGATTTCATGGGGCATATCTTCATGGCGGACGATACTGTGACTTTTACCTAGAAGTTCCTCCTTGGAGTATCCGCTAATCTCACAAAAGGCAGTTGAGGCATCAGTAATACGGCCATTAAGGTCTGTAGAGGATGTTATCACATAATGATCGATGAGATCAAGATATTGGCTGAGTTGTCTATTTTGGGATTGTTCACGTTCTAGCAGCTTTACTTGTTCAGCTTCAAGTTTTTTTCTTGATCCGATATCGTTAATCATCGATATAAAGTAATCTGGTTTACCCTGTTTGTCTTTGGATAAGGCAACTGTGAGTTCTGCCCAAATGATCGTACCATCTTGATGAAAATATCTTTTTTCCATTTGATAGGTCTTTATCTGGCCATCAAGAAGACGCTGTACATTATCTAAGTCCGCAGTTAGGTCTTCAGCATAGGTTATCTCTTGAAAGGTGAGTTTAAGCAGTGTTTTTTCAGGGTAACCTAAAAAATTACATAAAGTTCGATTGACTCTGAGCCAAGAACCATCTAAGCCTACATGGGCGATACCGATTGGAGCATTGTCAAAGGTCTCATGAAAGAGTTCATGGGCATGTGCCATTTTAGTGTAGTTTTCTTTAAACTGTTGGATTTGTTTAATGATAAGTAAAAAAATCAGTGTAAGTAAAAGTACAAAAGCGATGAAAAGTGCATTGTTTCGTGTTTGTATCCCGTTTTTGAAGGTGTTAATATAGCTTTGTTTAAAATTTAAATTGATAATAAAATTGAATGGATGGATATTGATACGTGTGTACATATGCGTGTTATCAATGAGCGTGAGCTTATCATCAATAGTGTGCGGGTTGTCAAGTTTTGTTGACGGTGTAGTATATCTGCTCCATGATTTAGCAGGATCATGATGTAGTAGTGTAAAACCATCTTTATCATAAATCACTGTTTCATAAAAGAGGCGATGGTTGAGTTCATCGAGTAAGGGTTGCATAAAATAGTTGATAATAAAAACACCTTGGAAGTTTTTGTTTTCAAATACAGGAAGCATCGCTCTAAGTGTTGGTTTGTAAGGTGTTTCGACAACGCCATGTTCCATATTTAAATCAAGATCAGAGTAGATAATTTGGTTGGATTGACTCATATGTGCGATGCGAAAATAGTTTCTATTTTTTTTGTTTTGAAATTTGTTTTCAGGTGTTCTGAAAGGCTTTTTATGAAGTTCATTTCGTTCTACTCGGATCTTTTCTTGACCGCT
>JBFHUP010000086.1:0-6945 GCA_041589975.1 Sulfurimonadaceae bacterium
ACAGGAGTTCGAGTCTCCTAGGGGTCACCATTTTTGACACTTATTACTTTACCTTTTCTTGTCAAATTAATCATTTCCTGATGTGTTTTTCACTTGTTTCCGCCTTGATTAAAATAAGAATTGCCTAAAAACATAGAATAATTCTCCTTGCAATGAATTCAAAAGCATCCTAAGCTTATTATGTTAAAATTCCCAAAACTATTTTAGGAATATTTATGCTACGTTTTGCACCCTCTCCTACGGGCGATCTGCATATCAAAGACCTGCGTGTTGCTTTGTTTAATTATATCTACAGCAAACAGATGGGTGAATCATTTTCGATTCGTATTGAAGACCTTGAGACTTCACACGTTGTTGAAGACAAAGATAAAGAGATCTTAGGGCTTTTAAGCCTTTTTGGCATAGAGCATGAGACGGTTACCTATCAAAGCGAAAGCAAAAAACGTCACCAACTTTTGGCTTTACAGCTCATCAATACACAAAGAGCTTTTAACTGCTTTTGTTCCAAAGATAAACTGCAAAAAGAGCAGGAAGCAGCTGCTGCTTCAGGAAATCTTTACTACTATGACGGGAGCTGTGAAAATCTTCCGGCAGAACAAACGATTGATAACACCAACCCTTTTTGTGTTCGTATTAAAAAGCCCCTTACTACCATTGAGTTTAGTGATAAAATTCTTGGAGAGCAATGTTTTAAGCCTGAAGATATCGGCAGTTTCATAGTTTTAAATCATGACAAACTGCCTACGCAAATTTTTGCCTCCGCAGTAGACGATATGATTAGCGATATATCTATCATTATTGAAGAACAATCCCAGCTTGCTGATGCACCCAAAGAGATGGCCGTGCGAGCAGCATTGGGTTATACAAAAGCTATTGAATATGCACATATACCCGCTATGCGGACGGATAACCAAATCATGAGCGTCAAAGCCCTGATAGAACAAGGAATTCTCCCTGTCTCAATAGTCAACTACCTGCTTGGTCTCGGTAACAATATGCCAAAAGAGATCTTCGACCTTCGAGAAGCTGTCACATTTTTTGATCTCAACATGATAGGTAAAAACCAAGTTGTTTTTGATATCAAAACCCTTTTAGAGATCAACAAAAAGCATTTATTTTCCATGGACGATGTAGAGCTTTCTCGCTATGTAGGGTTTGCTGATGCAGATATCGGTAAAGCCGCCAAGCTGTTTTTACAAGAGGCAAGCACGACTAAAGAGCTAAAATCTAAAATAGAATCTATTTTTTGCAAAAAACCGGAAACGGGAGAATTGGGATCACTTGTCAAGCAATTCAAAGAAATCTTCAAAGATGCTCCCCACTTCAATACTTTTTCAGATATGAAAGACTATATTATGCAAAACAGCGGTGCCAATGAGAAAGATTTTCCTCAAGCCCTAAGGCTGCTACTCACCGGCCAGACGGCAGGCCCTGATCTTGAACAGCTCTATATGCTGATTAAAAACTATATTGCGGAGATAACAAAATGACCATATTAGGTGCTATTGGCATTATTTTACACAATCTTATTTTTATCTATTCATGGGTTATTATTGTTGCAGCACTAATTACTTTTGTGCAGCCTAATCCCTATAACCCGATAGTCCAAACTCTCAATCGGATCACGCTTCCTGCTTATAGAGTAGTTAAACGTTTTATCCCTACCATATTTGGTGGTGTTGATCTTGCCCCACTGATTATAGTTATTGCACTGCAGTTTATTGATTTGGCATTCATTGTGCCTTTAGCCAATCTGTATCATGCTTAAGCACGCTCTATCTGGACTACTTAGCTTCTCTTTCCTCTTTGGAGTTCACCCCTCCTTAGATACCATACAAAACTATCCGCGTTCAACGGCCAAAGATTTTTATATCTGGCACTTTTTACAAACCAATATCAGCAGTCACAAAGCGGACGAGCTTTTTGCCCAGACCAATCGTGTCGGCACTAAACTCTTTAAGGCCTATGCCAAACGCAGCAACAACAAAGATATTAAAAAAGCCGTCAAGTGTCTCAATCTTAGCAGCAAACAGCTCCTTCGAACCAAAGATCTCTCCTGTGCGACACTGAGCCTTTCCCCCTATAAAGCTTCGCAACTCAATCGCATTGAGAGAAAAAGACTCATTGATAAGCTTCATAAACAAACACCCTATATGGCACGCTGGCTAAAAGCTATGAACAGCAAGCAGCGTATAGAAAATACTTTTGCAGAACATCCTGAAGATTTTCTCATGCTCTTTAGACGCACGGGTCAAAATTTCCGACTCCGCAACTACAACAAAGAACTCAGTTATGATTTTGTCAAAAGCCTCTCCACCCTGCCCGACTTTGACCGATTTGTAGAAACGGTTGCCATGGATCACCACCTTGAAAAACTTCAAAAAGTCTTAGCAGTTTTTCCTGCAAGCCTTGATGTATCAACCCATGCACATTTTTATCTGGCTTTAATTAAAATCAAACAAGACAAGCCTCTTTTGGCTCTTAATAATCTCTCTTTTGTCGCTCAAAATGATTTTTTTCAAATGAATCGAGACAAGGCACTTTTTTGGTCCTATCTTATCACCAAAAAAGTACGCTACTTAGAGCAGTTATACAGAAGTATTGATCTCAATATCTATACTATGTATGCGGCTGAAGCATTAGATCAGGAATATATAGGGAACTATACCCCCTATCTTCCCCGCCACAAAGAGATCACCTATGATGAAAGCAATCCTTTTGTTTGGCATGCTATACTCAAAAGAGATCAAAACATTACGCCACAGCAAGCCTGTGAAGAGCTGGATAATTATGAAGATCATACCATGCAGGCACTCTATGCGTTTTATCTTGAGCGATGCGGAACCTATGCCATACACCCTTATGTTACGCCATACCTTGAAGTGCTTGATGGATTAAGTGATCGCTCAAAAGCACTTTTTTATGCCATCGGTCGTCAAGAGAGTCGACTGATTGCAGGCGGCATATCCCATGTTTTTGCCATGGGCATGATGCAGATTATGCCCTTCTTATCCAAGTCTATTGCAAAAAAGAAACGGGAAAAACTCTATCTTCCTGACATGTTTCGTCCTGAAAAGAACATTGCCTATGCCAAATATCATCTTAAAAACCTTCAAAGACGTCTTAAACATCCGCTTTTTATAGCTTATGCCTACAATGGTGGCAGAGGTTATTTACGAAAACAACTCAAAAAAGGTCTTTTTAGCGATAAGCGATCACGATACGAACCATTTTTAAGTATGGAGTTACTCTCCTATCCGGAAACAAGAGAATACGGCAAAAAGGTTCTCGCTAACTATGTTATTTATTGTCAACTCTTTAATGAACCTACTTCGCTAACTCATCTTTTGCGTACGGTAACACAATAGTCCCATACTTTTTGTGGCTCAAAGTTAGCGTAAGATCATTGCTTTGCATCTTTTTAAATCTCACATGGTAATAGCGACTCCAACGCTCTTTAAGGGGAAGGTTTTGTCGCAAGAAGTGATCCTCTTCTAGCTCTGTAACAAACATAGGCTCATGTTTGTTTAAAAGCAAAACATAGTCCGGGTTGTGAAGGCCACTACGGTTGGAATCTTCCGGATCACTGGCAAAAAACGTAGAGATAAAAAAGTTTTCAACTTCTTGATCAGATGTTTTAAATATTTGATTAAGGTAGATAGCTTTTATAATAGCTTGAGTATGTTTCTTGTCAACCAATGTGCCTATTTGGACATTGGTCATGGAGCGTTCAAAATATTTATTTTTATGGAACGGCTCCATAGCACCTCGAGTACTGCATGAAGTCAAAATAAGTATGGAAGTCAATCCCGCAAAAGCTACATTTTTTATCACTATTTTCATTCCTTGATCTTATTGGGTCTCATTATAGAGAAAATTCGATAAATCTTTCATTTATTACGCAGTTTTTAATAAAAAACAGACCTTTGTTTTGTTATGATTGCATGACTAAAACAAAGAGATTTCAATTGAAAAAACGACTTGCAGTTGCCTTTACGGGACCATCAAACAGCGGTAAAACAACACTGATTGTTAAAGTAGCCAATATTCTCATAGATCAGTTTGGAAAAGATGTCGCCATCATTAAAAACGACCCTAAAGACAAAGCACGCTTTGACACCGAAGGAAAAGACAGCTTTAAATTCTCCCAAACCGGTGCAGATGTTATCGTTACATCCCCCACCAGAACCACGCTGTTTTCACAAAAACATAAAGAGCTTGATGAGATGATTAGCATGCTTCATGATTTTGATATCCTTTTGGTTGAGGGCTTAAAGACATTGCCGCTTCCGAGAATTGCTATTTTTAGAAAACGTCTTGATCCTGACTATTTTGATGTATCTGAGGCTTTAGCGGTAGATCATACTATTGATGCCAATGAAATCCCCGATAATCTTCCTGTTTTAGATCTCAATAATCCTGAACAGGTTATTGAGTGGATATTAAGTAATGCAAAAGAGGTGTAAATAAACCATGGAAACAATTTTTAATGCAATCTGCGTCAGTGCCAAGCGTATTCAAAGAGCCATTGATGTTAAAGATTTCGGATATTCTCAAGAACAAAACTCTTCAGGAGAAACCCAACTGCAGCTTGATATCCAGTGTGATCTTATTATTGAAGAGGAGTTTTCAAAACTTTCAGTGGTTAAAGTTTTGGCAAGCGAAGAGAAAGATGAACCGATGGAGATGAATCCCAACGGTCAATACCTTATCGGTTTTGATCCGCTTGACGACTCAAGTCTGGTAGATGTCAACCTCTCCGTGGGATCTATCTTTGGTATTTACGAAAATGACTTTTCAGGAAAAAACCTTGTAGCTGCTTGTTATGTCGTTTATGGACCTCGTGTAGAGATCGTATGGGCCGACAAAGATAAAGCTAAAGTCTACTTACTGCAAGATGATGAATTTGAGTATATCAAAGAGTTGCGTTTGGATAAAAAAGGCAAGCTCAATGCTCCGGGCGGAACACAACAGAACTGGGAACCAAAACATAAAGCCATGGTGGATTCACTCTTTGCCGAGGGGTATCGTCTGCGTTACTCAGGTGGTATGGTTCCCGATCTACATCAGATCCTTTTGAAAAAAGGAGGACTTTTTTCTTACCCCGGAACATCAGACAGACCGGAAGGGAAATTACGTATGGTTTTTGAAGTCTTTCCGTTTGCCTTCATCTATGAAAAAGCGGGTGGTTTGGCTGTAGACGGACAGCAAAGACTTCTTGATTTGTCACCGCGTCATGTTCATGACACTTCTCCATGCTTCTTTGGCTCAAAGTATGAGATCGACTTAGTGCTAAAGACCTATGGAAGCTAGTCAAGATAACGTCTTCATCAAAAGACTTGAGGCATCCAAAAAAGAGCTTCAAGAGTGTCAGACCAACCATCACATAACCAGCTGTTCCCAATGTGATAAATTTATCGGTTGCGAACTTCGCAAAGAGTATGTAAAACATGTATACGAGAGTATGTCGCAGGGTCAAACCGGCGGATTTGAATTTTAAAGGACTATTTTGAATACCACACTTAAACCAGCCAACAAAGATAAAGTTTATATCACGACACCAATCTACTACGTCAATGCTAAAGCTCATATCGGTCATGCCTACACCACTATTATTGCCGATACCATCTCACGCTATTCACGTCTCACCGGCCTTGAAACCTACTTTTTAACAGGTATCGACGAGCATGGACAAAAGATCGAAGAGGCAGCTGCCAACCTGGGTCGTCCTACCCAAGAGTATGCTGATGAGATCTCCGGTGGTTTTAAACAGCTTTGGGATAATTTTGAGATCTCTTACGATCAATTTATCCGCACCACAGATGCCAAACATAAGCTGGGCGTTCAAACAGCCTTCAAGAAGATGTTTGACAAAGGTGATATCTACAAAGATGATTACGAAGGCCACTACTGCGTGCCTTGCGAAAGCTTCTTTACAGAGACGCAACTTATCGATGAGACGTACTGTCCGGATTGTGGTCGTGAAACTTCAGTGGTCAAAGAAGAGAGCTACTTTTTTAAACTCTCTAAATATGAAAAACCC
Source organism: Sulfurimonadaceae bacterium (assembly GCA_041589975.1). GTDB lineage: Bacteria > Campylobacterota > Campylobacteria > Campylobacterales > Sulfurimonadaceae > JBFEYF01. Next base: position 6,044 of record JBFHUP010000086.1, read on the forward strand.
CTTTTAGATTGGTATCGCGGCACAGAAGATTGTATCTTGCCACGTTCTCGTAAAAACGAGGTATTACGTTTTGTCGAGGGAGGACTAAGAGATCTTTCAATCACGCGTACCAGTTTTGACTGGGGTGTCAAACTTCCTGAAGAGATGAATGAGCCTGATCACGTCATGTATGTCTGGCTGGATGCTTTGATGAACTATATTACAGCTTTAGGCTACGGAAACAACGATGCAGACATCACTGACTTTTGGCCAGCCAATGTTCAGCTTGTCGGTAAAGATATCTTGCGTTTTCATGCTATTTACTGGCCGGCATTTTTAATGAGCCTTGAGATGCCGTTGCCAAAACATATCGCAGCCCATGGATGGTGGACACGTGATGGTGAAAAGATGAGTAAATCCAAAGGTAATGTCGTGGACCCTCAAGAGGTTGCTGATGCCTACGGCCTGGATAATTTCCGCTATTTTATGCTAAGAGAAGTCCCTTTTGGTCAAGATGGAGATTTTTCCCAAAAAGCCCTTATCAGTCGTATCAATGGTGATTTGGCCAACGATCTGGGTAATCTTCTTAACCGTATCATCGGTATGAGCGGCAAATATTCCAAAGGGCTTATTGACAGCTGTGATGTTGCTAGGTACCATGCTGATGAGATAGCTCAAGCAGAAGAGATCTTAGACTCTTTAGAGAAGTATATCTTTGAGATGCAAACCCATCGCTACCTTGAAGAGCTATGGAAGGTATTAAGTATTGCCAACAAAGCGATTGAACAATATGCTCCATGGGTTAAAATGAAAGATGAAAGCACTGTAGATCAAGCATTGGCAACCGTAGCATTGGTAGCCAACCTACTGGCTCGTGCAGCAGTAGCCCTGCACCCGGTCATGCCGCAGATAACACAGACTAT
>JBFHUP010000087.1:0-6945 GCA_041589975.1 Sulfurimonadaceae bacterium
CACAGAGTGGTTAGAAAAACATACCCACTTACCGGAGCTTTTAAAAACCAAAAAAGCAAGCACCCAAAGTGTCACCTACCATGACCCTTGTCATGCCCGTAAGATGCAAGGAATCTTTCAAGAGCCGCGAAACCTTCTTAATATCAACCATACGATGATCGAGATGAGTAATCCCAACCAATGTTGTGGCTTCGGTGGTGTAACGATGCAGACAGAAAAGTACCACTTCGCTCATGCAGCAGGCAAACCTAAAGCTGCCATGATGAGAAATACAGGAGCCCAGATCGTGTCTGCTGAGTGCTCGGCATGTCGTATGCAGTTAAGCAACGCTCTGTTTACTGCGGATGTCGATATGCAGTTTAAAAATCCGATTGAACTGATTGCTGAAACTTTAAAAGATGACCAATAAACTCCTTATCGTTTGGTCTTCGGGCGAAGTTGATGTTGCAAAAAAACTGGTCTTACTCTATGGTTCTGTTATCATTGAACGAAACTACTGGGATAAAGCTCATCTGATGATCTGGGGACCCAGTGCCAAACTTTTAGCCCAAAATATTGAACTTCAAGAGATGCTGAAAAAAGTACAAAACAGCGGTATCAAAGTCTCTGCTTGTCGCGTCTGTACCGACGACTATGGCGTCACACAAAGCCTTGAAGCCTTAGATATCGATGTCACCCATACAGGTGAGTTTTTAACGCAGGCACTTCAAAGTGACTGGAAAGTCATAACATTTTAATGAAGATTGATCTCACTCAAGCATGCTACTGCGGTTTGCCAAAAGCCTTTGATGCGTGTTGCCACATCTTTCATCAAGGTACACCAGCTCCGACGCCTGAAACACTCATGCGATCTCGTTTTTCTGCTTTTGCTACAGCCAATGTTGCGTATATCATCAAAACCCAAGCCGATCAACTTAATCAGGGCATCGATCCTCAAGCCTTTAAAGAAGAACTTCAAAAGCAAAAATGGATCAAACTTGAGGTACTGCAAAGCCAAGACAACACAGTAACTTTTCAAGCCTCAATGCTGAATCATGATATACTTTACACACTCAAAGAGCACTCTTTATTTGACACAAAAGATGATCAATGGATATACACTCAGGCCATCGAACATGAAGATAGTGAGTATAAGATGAGTCGTAATGAACCCTGTCCTTGTGGATCAGGAAAAAAATATAAACAGTGTTGTCAAAAGGGATAATATGAACCAACCAACTATCAGTCCATCCATGATCTTAGGGCGTTACAATTACGCCAAGATTATCTCACAAAATGATTTCGGCTTTGAAGTGCAAACAGCTGATGCTTCCCAATGTCTTTTTCCTAACCGTTATATTACCGAAGAGATGAAAATCGGTGATATCATTAAGGTTTTTATCTATACCGACTCAGAAGATCGTATGGTGGCTACGACGGAAACACCCAAAGCACAACTGGGAGAGTTTGCCCTGCTTGAAGTCGTAGATGTGACCAATATCGGAGCTTTTGTAGATTGGGGTATAGTCAAAGATCTGCTTGTTCCGCGTTCTGCCCAAGAAAAGCCTTATAAAGTAGGTGAAAAGCATGTGATTCGTGTCACCTTTGATAATGATACCCACCGCCTTATCGGTGTCGGCAAAACCAAACCTTTTGTCAGCCGTGACACCTCAAAACTTAAAGAAAAGATGGAGGTATCCATCATCATTTTGGACAAGACCGATCTTGGTTTTAAAGTTTTTGTAAACAATCAATTTGATGGTCTGATCTTTCATAATGAAATCTTTAAAGAGGTGCAGTATGGTGATACCATGCAAGCTTACATTAAAAAGATACGCAGTGACGGAAAACTTGATATCTCCTTACAAGCTATAGGAGCCCAAAGAGTCGCAGGAGATACCGAAGTTATCCTTAACTACATCAATGAACATGGCGGTATGATGCCTTATAATTCAAAAAGTGATGCAGAGCTGATTAAAAAGGTTTTTGGTCTGAGTAAAAAGTCTTATAAAAAAGCCTTAAGTACACTCAGAGAGTCTGGAAAGATACGAGTCGAGGAGAACGGATCTTTTTTGATTTAATTCACACGGACAAGAAGCACCCCAAGGGCATTTCCTCACTACGTTCAGGGCACACGACCCTTACCCTACGTTAACACTTGGTTCTCCTACGACTCGGCATTTAGTACCTCGCTTGCACTGCGTTTTAACGCTGGTAAGCGGAGGGCTCACGTACAGTAAACCGCACTGCGAGAATTTTTGGTACACTTGCAGAGAGTTCTATGCGTATGAATTTATTGGTGTCTCATACTACTTGTTAAGGCGATATAAAACTCATGCCCTTCGCAGGAAAAAGTCATCAATACCGCAGGTTTGTCAAATGCCTGCGGCGGAACAACATCCGTTAAAAGAGCGGTTGATTGAGGAAGGCTAAAACGGATACAGCGGGCTTTTTTATGCAGATTTGATTTAAGTTTACCACTGACACTGTTGGCAAATTCGCTCATCGCATCCAGAAAATCTTCCCCTTCAGCATCATCAAACCCACCTAAGATATGCTCAATAAGTATCTCTGAAATACCCTGTTGAAAAATAAAAACCAATTCCCCTTCAAAATCGCCATCAAAGGTCACACCTGAACAGATCGTCGGTTTTAAAGCAACCAAGTCATTGAGTTTAATCTGTTTGGAAGGGCTTTTTAAAATACGTTTCATATCATAAAGTTCAAGTGTTTGCACACCCGCGGCTATCAGGAACGGAGCCATCTTCATCGTTGTATTGGAAAGACCCTTATCAAAGTTTTGTCGACGTTTGTGCATGAGATCCAAAATATCTTCATCTTCAAAGATATCATCGATCGTATCATAAATCCAAAACTTGCTTTTTTGTAAGACAGAGACCGCATTATTATCAATTTTTTGACGATTGAGATCAATCAAACAGATCTGGGCATTCTCTTCCATAGCCAGTTTTTCCATCTCCACAAGTACAAAGGCAGCTCGCATATCCATATGATAAATACGTGTCAAGTCAAAAACAAAAACCTTGTGCCCCATTGAGAGTCTGTAGCGAAAATCTTGAAAACTGATACGCTCAGATATATCGGCATTCAGCTCCCCTCTAAATTCGTAAACAAAGGCACCGCGATCAAAGATAACACTGGCATTTTCATTCATAAAGCCGAAATAGCTGTGGATAATCAAGGCATCATAACGCTCTTTGTCACGCATTTTAACTTTACAATCATCCAAAGAGTTGGCCATAACAACAAAGTAGTTATTACTAATAAGAGTTGAGGCAATAGCCTGTCTCGTCTCCGGATCATCTGAGTGAATAAGAATAGTTGAGTGAGAGTAAACTCCGCTTGTACCAATAGCTAAAGCCATCATCTCTTTGGTTTTAAACAGGGCCAGTGGTGTTTTTTTGACAAAAGGGACCAAAACATTAAAGAGTTTTGAGTTATAGTCACACAAACCGGCGACAGCTTTAAGCCTGACATGAAAGATATTAAGTGCCTCAACCAGTGCTTCCAAGACCTCTTTTTCAATGGTAGTCACACCATCCAAAGAGATCAAAAAACCTTTTATATTTAGACCGCGTAAAATATGCAGATGCCCTTCAATACGTTCAGCCATACGCTTAACATCTTGCAGTTTAGCCCCTTTAGGAAAGGTATATACTGCAATATCGCGTTCTACGTGAGGTTTTTGTTGCACATGTAATGCCAATAGACGTTCCTTACTTAATAATCTCTTTTACTATAGCTGCATTTTTCAGATTCTTTATCACGGCTTCTTGTGTTGCTGAACCATTATCATTAATGATAGAATTCACGACATTGGCTGTTACCATTTGACGGCAAAATCTATCCATGTGAATATAAAGCATACTGTTTTTGACTAAATTAGCCTTATAATTTTCTCCCACGAACGAAAGCTGTGTACTCATAAAGCTTATAAATGTAATGACTAAAAGTCCTTGAAAACCTCCAAGAATCATGCCCAGATAGCGATTCAGCCTACTGTGACGTAGATCTTGCGAGACAAAAACTTTCTCCATAAAATATAGGATACCCCAAAAAATCATAAACAAACATAAAAATCCTGTCAAAGATAAAACTGCCCAATCATTTGCCTTGAGAATTCCCACTTTTGTAAGCATCACACCAAAATCGCCACTATAAGCAGAGGCTATACTTAAACCGATAAATACCTTAACAAGACGGTACAACTCGACTGAGGTTCCAAGTCGATAACCAAAATAGATCGACCCTCCAATAAGTAGGACAACAATTAAATCAAATATCATCTCACACGCTCCTTGCTCTTATGGTGTTGGTTAAAAAAGTCATACCGCATATAGGTATGATACTGTTTGGCACTGATAAACTCTTTGAAACGGACATCTTTAATGATACGTCTGTATTTGCGTTTCAGCTGTTTTGAGAAGTTTTGATTTTTAAATAAGGAGTGATGATAACGTCTCGGACTTGGTAGCAGCAGTGCCATAAAGGCACCCTCAGCCGCATTAATCTCTTTGGGCTTTTTCTTAAAATAGGTACGTGAGGCCTGATACACCCCGTAGATATCCGGTCCAAATTCAGCCATATTTAAATAAAGCTCCAAAATCTGATTTTTAGTCAGATACTTTTCCAATCGTTTGGTGATAAAATACTCTTTAACTTTTCGGACAACACTCTTTTCGCGACTTAAATAGAGATTTTTGACCACCTGCTGACTGATGGTACTGGCACCAAACTTGATCTGGTCAGCTTTGACATTTTCAAACAGAGCATTAATCATCGCATCATAATTAAAACCCTGATGCTTAAAAAACTCTGCATCTTCTGCCATAACAATGGTAAAAACCAGATCCCTGTTAATATTTTTCATCGAGGTCCAGATATGCTTTTTGCCTTTATTTTCATACTTGCTGTTGATACTTTTAGTTGCCATCGCCTTAAGTTCAGAAAACTTAGTATGCTTCACATCAGGCAGATTATGAAAAAAGATAAAGATAAAAAAAGCAGCTGTCAAAACCAGTGTCAAAACCGCAAAACCGATCCAAAAACAGATAATCTTAAAATATCTGTAAGGCATACCAATATAGTGCAATGCCTTCTGCTTGGTCGTCATGGTCACTCCTACTTATTAACCGGAAACTTCTTTAAGTTTTCGATCATAGTATTTTTGATTTTGGCCAACTGTTCATCAAAGTTTTCTAAAGGCTCATCTTGAATATTCTGATAACGCATCGCGATCTCTTTATACCGTTCAATTTTAAAAGGGAGTTTGTGCTCATAATCCAAACGTTTCATCTTAAGTTCACTAGGGGTATTGTTGATTTTGGCTTTGGCAAAAAAGCTTTGGATTTTTTTAAACTCATCACGTGCCATCATCGTTTTAGCACCGATGGCTGCCTTTTCACACCGCGTTTCTAAGATATTGGCCAATTCGCCTGCCGGCACTACAGCCAAAAGTCGTCTGTCTGCTAAAAACTTGGGATCATCCTCCGTAAAAATATCGCGTATCAATTCGGGTGTATATTTTTGAAGCTTTTGTTTACTCAGATGAGCACTTTGATCTATCGCAGAGATACGAAGCTGCAGATCTTCGACCGCCTCTTTATATTTAGTCAGATCATTGGTTAGAGCATAGATCTTACGTTTTTTAGCCTTGCTGGCTTGATCAACCCGCATCCATACTTGATCTGCTCTGCGAACAATCTGGGCACCGTCATCGAGTAAAAAAAGGGATCGTACTTTGGATGTACCGCTGATAGCTTCATTGCCGATTTTAGATATTTGGCGGAAGGACTCAGCTTCTTGAAGCACTTCAAAATAGCTCTCCACCACCTCAGATAAGAAAATCTCCTGATTCTCAAAGTAGTACTGCATTCCCATCTCATGAAGCATATAAACTTTCATTTTATCATCTTGGATCTGTTTGCGAATCACATCTTCATCCGCAAAGTACTGCCCCAACCACTCTACGGCTTCATTAAGCAGTAATCTGACAACATTATAGGCTATCGTACTAAAATCAAGACTATTGAGCGTTTTGAGATAGTGAAAGTTAATCTTATGTTTAATCTCCTCTTCGGTAACAATCTGTTTGGCAATAATCTCTAAAATTTCAGTTCGTTCACTTTTACTCTGAACTTCAAAGACAGCCTTTTCAAAATTTTCAGGAGAGGTAAAAATAAAATCCATATATTGCTGCAATGAATTGCTCAAAAGACCACCTTAGCCATGTTTATCCAAAGCTCTCTATCACCTAAATTAGCTGAATTAAACAGAGTTTTGGTCTATATTATAGCGTGAATAATAAGATTTCGATATAATTGCGTAAAAAATAGAGAAAATTATGGTTAGAACAAGCAAACTTACGAAACGATTTGGGTCAAGAATCCTTTTTGAGGACATTAACATCCAACTGGACCAAAATAAGCGTTATGGACTTATCGGGGCCAACGGGGCAGGTAAAACAACGTTTTTAAAAATTCTATCGGGTGAAATCGAAGAGTATGAAGGCGAGGTCATTATTGAAAACGGTTTGAAGGTAGGTGTTTTAGGTCAAAACCAATTTGCCTTTGAAGATTATACTGTCGCTGATGCCGTACTTTATGGGAACAAACGTCTATTTAATGCCATTAAAGAAAAAGAGCGTCTATATATGGAAGGTGATTTCGAAGATGAAGCCACCAATAACCGTCTGGCAGAACTGGAAGTGATTTGTGTTGAAGATGGCGCGTGCGGTCGCGCTGGAGCGCCGGCACCAGGGCCTCGGCCGCCCGGACCTCGGCCTCGTACTGGCGCAGCCCGAGCTCGGAGAGGACGCCGGCCTCGAACCGCAGGCGCAGGAGCCCGAGGGCGATGCGGCGGCCCTCGCGCGTGCGATCGGCGATCTCGAGGCTCTCGTCGAGCGCCTGGAGCGCGAAATGCGCCCTCGCCACGTCGGCCACGAGG
>JBFHUP010000088.1:0-6922 GCA_041589975.1 Sulfurimonadaceae bacterium
GATCGGTAAATCAAGTTTTGCAGGGTATGGCATGGGGCCTATGTATGTTGATATGGATAACAATACACTTGATACTATCACGCAAGATAGAGATGCTAAGGCCTACGCCCTTACCATGGATTATCTTTGGGATCAGACTAAACTTATTTATGCATTTGCCACCTTTAAAGGTGATACCAATGGGGCCAACAAGGCACATTTAACAGAGCAGAATTTTCAAGTAGAACATGAGCGTGAGCGTTTTGTCTTTTTAACGGTTGTCACGATTGTTTCTGATAAACACAACAGTGCTAAAACGAATTATGATTTTGTCAATACAAGGTTTGGATTACGTTATAAGTTTTAATCTTCCCGCTTAGGAAGCAAGCAGTGGATCATCTCAGCTTTGAGATTGTGCCTCCAGTAGCCACGACCCCCTTTTAAAGAGATGCAGTGGTGTTGGGGAAATTTTTTGGTGAACTCTGCAAGACGATCTTGGGTTGTCTTGCCTGTATCGCAATAGAAAACGAAATAGCTTCCGGCAGGAGCGTTTTGAAGTTCCACGGGATTGTAGACGTAGGTATCGATCCCTGCGATAGGTTTAAGTACCGTATCGATGAGATTGACTTGGATCCCTTGATCTTCCAGTTCAGCTTTTTTAACTAAAAACTCTGTCTGTGTCCACTCTTGCAGTTTTCTCATACTTAGGCGATCTCACTGGGTGCGTCAAGCAGTTCAACGGTAAAGCCTTGGTTTTCATCTTTTTCGTTGCCATGATAGTGAAAAATGATGTCCATATACTGCTCTTTAGACATCGTGAACTCAAATTGAGTTGTATGGATACCACTGTTGTTGGATACGACAAGTTTATGCGGTTTATTAGGTGTGATGATGGTCTCTTTGTAGTTAAGGGATCCGTCATTGTGCTTGCCTAGATAAAGGATATCTTTAATAACAGGAATATTATCAATCGAGACATTAAATCCTACATCAGGAATACGCTCTTTATCGGTTGCATTATCCAAGGCAATTCTCATATGCAGTATAACAAGTTTGGCTCCCACGGGTTTCCTTTGTAATGGTTAGTTTAATGAGTGAAAGTCTAACACATTAGTGCCTTAACAATCATACTTCAAACAATTAAACGTTACTATTAATGGGGTTTTAAACAACGAGATAGTTCAAAAGATCCTAAAGAGCTCAGAGCCCTTAGCGATCTTTGATTTTAACACGCACCTCATTGCTATCTTGTGTCAGTTTATAGGTCGAAGGCTTTTTAAGCTGTATCGCTACACGGTAAAAGTCATAGTGCCATCCAATTTTAATCGCAGCTACTTTCGAAGAGAGTACTGGTGTGATACTATGCTTGGTAAATTTTGATGTATGAAAATCGATCACAATAATAGGCTCTTTTTTGGCATTGATAAAACTAAAATGCTTCATGACCTTATCTTTGACCGGCAAAATAAGGGTGTCATCGGTAATGGTGACTGCGATATCAGAGTTTTTGATCTCGATTTTTTGACCTTTTTCAGCTTTTTGGGCTTTTTTGATCTCTTTTTTCTTCTTTGGTTGTTGTACTTTACGGGTCTGTGGGGTAGCCACTTTCTGTTTTTTGACTTTTTTGACCACTTTTTTAGCTTCTTCGCGGTTTTTCTTGACCACTTTCTCAAAGCTCTCTTTATCACGTTTGTCTAAAGATTTTGCCAGCTTTTTGATCTCTTTGGCTTCAAAATATTGCGGTTTGAGATTGACTTTGCCTTTAAAATTTCGCAGTTTGGTGACAGTAAAGACCTGACCGGACTGAAAATAGACCGGTGTTTGGTTGTGGTTATATTTTTTAGCGACTTCAGGCACGGTAGCCTTGACATACTGGACAAGTTCTAATGACTGCACCAAACCATCTCCATTAAGATCCGCTTCACCTTCTAAGGCATCGCTAAGGACATAGGTAAAGACACCATGGCCATCGGCAAAACCTTCCAGTGCGGTCTCTTTAGACTGGGCAGCAGAGATAGAAGTAAGGTTGAGTTTTCTGGAAGTTCCGCTGGCAAGTTTATGAGCGATCTCTTCGTTGATAAGTCCTGAGTAGCAGGTGTCAAATACAAGCAGTTTGTTTGCTGTGGGGATACGTCTGAAAAGCTCTCTAAAGTCATGTTGCGATAGAGCCTGCTTTTGAATGGCTGCTTCCTCTTGACTCTTTTGATCTGAGGTCAGCATATAAAAGGTCTTATCCACGATGATCCCGTGACTTGCGGCATAAAAGACAAAAAAGTCATTGGCTGAGATGCTAGAAAGATCTCCCAGGGCTTTTTGGATGGCTGCCTTGGAGGTCATATCTTTTTCTCTTAGATAGCTGATTTTTACATCTGAAAAGATCTCTTTGGCACGTTTGTACAGTGTCGTACCAAAAAGCGTTGCATCTGCTTTGGCATAGCTGAGGTTCAGCGTTTTATCATCAAACTCATCCACACCGATCACGACTGCATGCAGGGTTGGGCGTTTATCCAGTTTATAATCCCCGACAATTTGTAAAAACTTGTCATCACTTTGCATACGGTTTTTGGCATCATAAACATAGGCTTTGACATGATTTAGACCTTGCTGCAACTGGATAGAGTAGTGTTTTATGACATAGTTGTCAGCACCTTTTTGTTTTTTCTTGCCTCGCTTCTTTTTTAAAGCTCGGGTCGGGTTGGGAAAGATCTCCGAACCATTAACAAAAAGATGCACCTCACCAATGCCGCTTCCCTCATCTTTGATTCTTAGTGTAATCGAACTGCGTTCCTGTTTCGATACCAACGCCGTACCATCAAAATCTAAGGTCGGCGGTTTGATATTGCGATCAAGTTGGATTGCTTTGAGATAAGCAATGACCTTAGTCACTTTATCATCACTCACCCAAAACCAAGCATCGGATAAGTTGTCGGGGTCGAAATCAATTTTGGCACCTTTTGCAACCAGAAATTTAACAACAGGAAGGTTCCCTTGAGTACCGGCCAAAAACAGAGGTGTCTGGCCTTTGCTGTCTTTAGCTTCCAGGTCGGCTCCATTTTTGATCAGCAGTGAGATGATCTTCAGGTTTTGTGTTGCCTGGGAGAAGTGTAAGGCGGTCTCATTCTCTTTATGTGATTTCAGGTTAACATCAGCCCCTTTGGCGATGAGGTATTTGACGATATCATACTGCTCTTGCAGGATGGCATCCACTAAGGGGGTAATACCATCTTTGTCTTGATGGTTGACATTACATCCGTTTTCAATTAAAAACTTAACAGATTCCATCTGGCCTGAGGATATAGCAAAGGCCAGCATGTCGTAGCCGTTATGTTCATTGCCGTCCGATGCGTTCATATCCTCGTAGATCAAATAATAATCTTTGATCGCCTCAAGATTGTAGTATTTCGCTTTTTGTTGATGCGTCCAGTTCTGGTTATACTCTTCGCTGGCATGAAGACCGATAAGCAATATAAATAATAGTGATAAATATTTCATTGGCTACCTTTAGGTTTATTGTATCATATTTCTTGTAGAATGCTTGTACAAGGGGCTTGTATGGCACGTTTTATAGCATTGGTAATGATCTTTGTGCTGTTTATCGGGTGTCAAAGCAAACCTACCACCCTGCCATTTACAACCCACCCACTGCATGAAGCTGTTGAACACGGAAGTTTAGAGATTACCAAACTTTTACTGGCTAAAGATATCGACATAAATAGCAAAAACAGTAAAGGTATGACCGCTTTTCACCTTGCAGCCAAGTATGGATACTTGGAGATTGCCACATTACTGGTTGAAAACGGGGCTGATATGGAAGTCAAAAGTGATGAAGGATGGACGCCCATTCTTTTGGCTATGTCACAAGGTCAGGAAAGCTTTGTCAGTTATCTTTTGGAAGCGGGTGTAGCTATTTCTGATCGCAACCATCTGCAAAGGGGTTTACTTCATATGAGTATCTCAGAGGGGAGTCTGAAGCTTTTTAAAAGGTTTATTGACGAAGGCATCGATACCGAACTTCAAGATCATACTGGTTTGACTCCGCTTATGGAAGCTGCACTGTATGGCGAGATCGAAATGGTAAAGATTTTGTTAAATCAGGGTGTTGATGTTGAAGATGAGGACAAAAGAGGTCAGACGGCTTTGATGTATGCTGCCCGTTATGGGGAGTTTAAGATTTTAGCCATACTCCTTATCCATAAAGCCAACCACCGCCATAAAGATCACAAAGGACGAACGGTTTTGGATCTTGTTAAGGCATCTACAAAGATAAATAAAGTGACGCAAAAAGCGATGATAGCCCTTTTGGAATCGCTTTGAAAAAATAGATTTTTGGATATAATCTAAGAAAGTAACTTCTATTAACAAAGGTTCTCTTTGCCCAAAAAGAAAAAACAGACAAAATATAATGCCATTATCAAAGAGATCTTTGATGGAGATGGCTTTGATGAGGGAATTCTGCGTTTAAGTAGTGAAGAACTCATAGAACTTAGTATGCTTTTAGATCTTAAAGTAACCAGACTCGAAGATAGCGATTTGATTAAAAACCTCAGACGTCTTTGGTCTGACGGAGATATGGATGTACGTAACATCATCGTACAATATCTGCAGTCCCTGCATAAAGTTTTTGAATCAACCAACACCGAACACTTCGCAGATAAAGAGCAAAAACTTGTAGAGATTTTGGATGCCATGCAGTTAAGTGAAGATGAAAAAAAACTGCTTTATTTGCATTTTATCGAACAAAAAGCCAAAAAAATCAACCAAAGTAAGATAGAGCGTTTTATTATTCGTTACAGAGAACAGCAAAAGTATGTCGATGTGGCAGAACTGGCCGGTGGAAAGTTTGTTGAAAACGGGAGTTTTGAGTTTTTTCATTCGTTTGAACTGGAACTTTTTGGTGAATCTTTTAAGAAGATTTTTGTGCTTTATACCAAGGGACTGAGCCAAAGCCAGTGGGAAGAGTACAAAACAGCAGAGTTAGTTCATATTTTGGAACTTCAAAAAGAGCAGGAGGTTGCCAACTTTGCTACACAGTTAGAACATCTAGTCTCTGTGTTGCAAACCGAAGGGCATCCCTATCTTTCCAAAGAAGATCGTATTAAGTGGCTTAAAGGATTGGAACCTGAGTCTAATTTAGAAGATTTTTCGCTCCCTTTTGAACTGCTTTACGGCATTGTTAAAAAGCAGAGTGACCTGCACAATCTTATCATTACCAAAAGTGCCCTCTCTGCGATTAAAAAAGCGACCTATAAATTGGCTCACGGAAGTTTTGTCTACACCTACGAGCTTACCATGCCGCTGTGGAAGATATCAGCCATGATCTTAAAGGGAGAAAAGATAACGATCAATGAAGAGCTTCTGGAGGTAGAAACATCGATTCGTAAAAATTTCGATGCAGAGTATCAAGCGTTACAGGAAGAACTTTTTAGAGATGGAGCTGAGCTTGGTATGCCGCAGGAGAAGATCACGGCATTTATTGATCAACAGCTGAGAGAGTTTTTTCAAAGTGAAAAAAATCTTGTACTGACACGCAAGATGCATCAAAAGATTGTCAGCTCCTTTGCTCTGTTTACACTGGACTTACGACGCCAACAGCAGCGAGAAGCTCTATTGGCTCGTACTATTCGTGACTTTAAAGCACTCTTTCCGGTTGCAAGATCGCTTAAAAGAGAGATTGTTTTTCATGTGGGTCCAACCAATAGCGGTAAGACCTATGGGGCGATGCAGGCCCTTAAAGCAGCTGATACGGGTGTCTATTTGGCACCACTGAGACTGCTTGCTTTGGAAGGGTACGAAGATCTTAAAAAAAGCAATGTCCCGGCCATTTTACTTACCGGTGAAGAGGAGATTTTTGACGAGGATGCGGGTCATGTCAGTTCAACCATTGAGATGGCCGATTTTGAGAGTGAGGTTGACGTAGCGATTATTGATGAGGTACAGATGATCGGTGATCGTGAACGTGGTTGGGCTTGGGCCAATGCTCTTATAGGCATTCCGGCTAAAAAGATCTACCTTACGGGCTCGGTTGATGCCTTAGACGCGGTCAAAGCCTTGTGCGAGTGGCTGAATGAACCGCTGGAAGTGGTGCATTTTGAGCGTAAGACACCTCAGGAACTGTTGATGCGGCATACCTCTCTTGATGAGATCGCACCGGGTTCTGCATTGATCGCTTTTTCACGAGCCAATGTGCTTAAATTTCGTCATAAGTTGGCTAAGAAGTATAAGATCTCTGTGATTTACGGCAACCTCTCACCCGAAGTACGGCGAGAAGAGGCGAGACGTTTCAGAGAAGGTGAAAGTGAGATTCTTATAGCAACTGATGCCATTGCTATGGGTCTGAACCTTCCAATTAAACAGATCCTTTTTACGACCGATACCAAGTTTGACGGTGAGAGCCAACGCCCGCTTATGCCTACGGAAGTTCAGCAGATCGCAGGCCGTGCAGGCCGTTACGGTTTGACTGAGAAAGGTTATATCGGAGCGATCAGTAACGCTGTCTTGCAAAATATTCATAAGGCGATGACGGCCACCCTGCCACCGATTGAGCCTCCATTTAAAGTGATGGCCAATTTTGAACATATCAAGCTGGTAGCCTCTATCTTGCAAACAGACAATCTTGAAAAGATTTTTGGTTTTTTTGTCAAACATATGGAGTTTGACGGCCCTTTTAAAGCAGGAGATTTTGAGAGCCTGCAGGCGGTTTCACAGATCATTGATCGGTTTGATATGAGTTTAAGAGATAAGTTTGTCTTTGCCACAGCTCCCGTGGGACGCTCAGACTATATCCTCGAACAAATTGAACGTTATCTTAATGATTTTGTTACCAAAGGTAAAGTTCCTTATTTGGTACTAGACAGCCTACCGGCCTTTGCCGATACCGAAAATCGTCTTTTGGAAGTGGAAGATCGTATCAAAGAGATATCACTGTATTTGTGGCTTGCCTACC
>JBFHUP010000089.1:0-6920 GCA_041589975.1 Sulfurimonadaceae bacterium
CGACGTCGTCGTTCCTGTGGCCATCGACGTAAAAGAGTAAACTAAGGGTATGGTATGGCCCAACCCATCTGAAAGAGCCGGTGTTGTCTGAAACAAAATATCTAAAGCTCGATTTCTGCTGGTCCAACTAAACAGATCAATGGTAAAATCAACAGGCGTTGTACCGGCTTGGATATCTGTCAATGTTACAGTTCCGGATTCAAAATAGATCCCCGTAGTCGTACTTACTGTATTGGTACTTATAACAGCGTCATTAGAAGCCGGCGGTGCCCACAGCTGGATGGTCAGACCAAACCCCCATAATAAAATAAAAAACCGTTTCATGGCACTTTCCTATTGGGCTATTTTTTCAACCACAATAGTCTTTACCGTAAGACCTTTAAGTGATCCGCTCTTGGCGATATGCAGTCTAAACGTTTCATCCGGAAGCAGTCTGATCCCTCCGAACTTGCCAAAATCTTTGGCAGCCAATTTCACCTCACCCTTATTCGTGTGAGCGATAAAGTCATAATGTTTGACATGAACAAAGCTACTTTTCGTACTACTGTTAGTCATATCCAACGCTAAGGAGTTTGGTCTATCCTCATGGACCTCTGTAATCAATCGTTTATTAACGCTGGTGCCTCCGACAAATAAAAGCCCTTCATACGAGAAGATAAACTTCATACCTGCTTTGACATCTTTTCTTGCCGCATCTTCTTGAAGATTCAAAGCCAATTGGGTCGCAAGTACGCGATAGACAGCCTCTTTTTTCGGTAAACTGTTTCTGGTATAGTTCACACGGATACCCTTAGTCTCCAAAGGCTGTAAAACAAATTGGCTTGGGTATAAAACGACATCTTGAGTCTCTTCACGGATCTCTCGACCCTGTTTATCGTGACCCACAACTTTGAGCACTTTACACTCTGCAGCCGCCAACTCTTTTTCAGTGTTTTTGACACTGTAGGTGATATTTCTTTTCTTGATAGACTTGATCTCATAAGTCATCGGTGTTAACTGTACAGCAACTAACGCTTGAACGAGCAATGCTCCGACTAGAAAATACTTCATTTGGGTTACCTTTAATTTTAGATAGATTCACAGAAGGTAACATCGACAAAATGGGGGGAATATCAAGTTTTTTTAAGGGTGTAAATGGCTTTATAAGAGGTTTTGAAAGGGATTATGATCAAAAAATCACGAGTTTTCTTAAGAAATTAAGAACAGGGGTGTGATCGTTTTTATTGTAAAAAGAGAAAATGGGGAATAAAAGGTTTTAACAGACTTTTACAGTCTGTTAAATTAGTTAGCTGCTACTGTAACTGTAAGTGTTGTAGAGTATGTACCTAAAGCTTGACCACCGGCAGTAACATTTGGATTGATTGTTAATGTATCAACAATAACAGAACCATTACTTGTACCTGCATTTAAAGCTACCGCACCCGTTGTACCAACAGTATAAGCACCCGTATTTGTAAAAGAGTAAGCTACCGGAATAGAGTTAGCACCTGACATTAAAGCACCTGCATTACCTGTACCATCTGTAAGTGTAATACTCGCACCTGTTGTACTATTGGTATTAACATAAACATCTCTCGTTACTGTTGCAAAGTCACCACCTGGTAAAACGGTACCAAGATCGATATCCGGTGTCGATACAAAACGTCCTGCATTGGCAGCTTCTGCACTTACATCAGCAAAACCAACAACAACTGAAGAAGATACTACGCCAGAAATAGAAATTGTATTATCAGCAGCAGCATTCGCAGATGTTGCACCTAAAGTAATTAGACCACTTACCATGATCACTTTTTTCAAAATATTTGTCATAAATATTCTCCTTTAAATATATAAGGTGTTGTGCCTCAAATCCTATATCGGCAAAACATTTTTCTATTTAACTATTTTCATGTTAAATTCTATTGTAAACGTTTAATGTTATCACATATAATAATAGAGTGCAAGAAAAAAATGCTTTTATATGATTGGATTAATATATCCAAAAGAAGTTGGGTATTTATAATATTATTTAACATATAATGTTAATTTATAGTAATAAATAGAGCTTAGAAGCTCTTTTATTAAAGGATTTTCATATAGAGGTATATAAAAAGCAGGGTTATGAAAGTGGCAAAACTTAAATTACATCGTATCGGAATCGATGGTTATAACCGTATGAACATTACCACGGGGTTGAAAATCAGCTTTGAGTATCATACGTTTAGGTTTAAGCTTTTCATATAAAACATCAAAAAATTCATTGGCTGAATCTTCATGCGAAATATGTCTGTCTCGGTATGAGTTAACATAGAGTTTGACAGCCTTAAGTTCCACAACAAGCCCATCAGGCACATACTCCAAATAAAAAGTTGCATAATCCGGATAGCCGCTTCTTGGACACAGGCAGGTAAATTCGGGAAACTCTATATTAATCGTATAGTTTTTTGTATGTTTATTGGGCCAAATCTCTAAATCTTTATCAATGTCAAAATTTTTAACTATCTCTTCGCCATATTTCATGCTCTGTTCCTTTATATCAAACTTGTATTGTATCTAACTCTTGCACAGCTTTTAATGAAGCGATATGACGCCCTTGAAGATAGTTGATACCCATCGATCTAAGCTTCTGCTCTTGTGAAGCTGTTTCAACCATGATAGCCCAGGATAGTATACCTCTGTTGTCTGCCAAGTTATTCAGAGTTTCAAAAACAGCTAAAAGCTTAGGATCATCTATACCTTTAGCCAAAGAGGCATCATATTTAATCATATCAATATCCATATGTTTCAAATACTCTAATAGCGGATTGACCGAACCAGCATGAGAAAAAGCAATCAAAATCCCTTCGCTTCGGTACTCATCAATAATCTCTTTATAGCGGGTTACATGTTTATAATAACGCTCTTCATTAATCATAAGTATCATCTGAGTTGGCTTGATATTGTAACTTTTCATCCATCTAAAAAGGGTCTGCATCACTTCTTTGTGACGCACAGCAAAAGCAGTTATATTAATAGCAAACTTCAGGGTAATGCTTTTGCTGTTAATCAGCTTCATCACCTCTTCAATAACCAAAAGATAGAAGTTCTTTTCCAGACCCAAACGACTGATAACAGGTAAAATATCACTGTGATGAATCAATTTGTTTTGGGAATCGATAAGCTTGGCCGTAAACTCCAGTAAGGGCTTTTCCTCTTGCGTAGAGATCACCTCTTGAAACTGTAAAGAAAGCGAACGTGCATAAATAGCCTCTTTAACCCGCTTTTCTATCATCCGTTCTTTATTAAAATGATCCTCGAAACTGAGGTTTTTACCTTCCGATTGGCGAATAAGATCAAACAGATGCCCAAAAACTATATCGCAATTACTTTCGCCTTCAGCATCTACGAGTGCAAAATCAATCTCCATCTCAATATCGTTAATATAACAGTGCTCTTTTCCCTCAAAAAGCGGCTTGATTTTATGAATAAGCTCTTTATAGGCATAAGAAAAGCTTAATATAAAAACACCTCCGCCATACACTCCGGCAGGGACGTTTTTAAATCCGAGTTTATCGATCTCCAGTAAAAGGGTCTGTATGGCTTTTTGAATCGTTAAGGTCGTTTGCTCACGTCCATAGTGGGCATTAATATCCTCTAAATCACCCAGCTTAATCATCAAGAAAGTATGGGGTCTCTTTTTTGCCAAGGCCCGCTTTGTAAGCCTCTTAAAGGTCTTAAAATTGAGTACCAAGGTATCGGGGTCAATCACATCTTTATCAAAACCGCTGTAAATAACATGCAGGTTGTAATAGGTCACGATAAAAGTAATAACGGCCATAACTGCAACAAAAATAACAAGATAGTCGGTGTTAAAAAAAAGAATAAAGAGGGTTATAACAAATAAAAGAGAGGGTATAACCGTTCTAAAGGCGAGTTTAAATCGGCTTTCCCTCTCTTTTTTTTGTGCGTATAACATAAAGGCTTAGACGTCTAAGTGTTTCACATCTTTAGCATGGGTTTCAATGTAGTTACGACGTGGTTCAACTTCATCACCCATAAAGAGGCTGAAAGTCTCATCAGCAACGATAGCATCATCAATGGTCACACGAAGTAATACACGGTTATCAGGGATCATCGTTGTTTCCCACAGCTGCTCAGGATTCATCTCACCCAAACCTTTGTAACGCTGGATATAAGCACCTTTTTGGGCAGATTTTTTAATAGTATCTAGTGCTTCTAGCAGTTCCATGCCCTTAAGTTCTTCAATAGTGTAATCTTTGATCTTTTGATAGATATAAGAGGCTTCTGTATAGTGCGGTGTCGTAAAAAGCGTATCATCAATCACTAGCTCTTCCATACCATTGGCTGTTTGAACAAAAATATGAACCGATTCATCGCTGATGGTTGAGGTTAAGATGTTATAACCTAAACCATTAAGGAAACTCTCTACCGTAGCATAAAGATCTTGACCTGTTTTGGCTACGATATCCGGATTTTCAATAAAATAACGAATCAGCTCTAAGAGTGCAAAACGCTTTTGTAAAGCATTAAGACTCGCTTCATAATGATCTACCAATCTAAAGAACTCTACGACATCTTTATGACCCATAGACTTAATCTCTAAACTGTCTACACCATTTTCAATGAGATATTCATTCATCTGATGATCATCTTTAAAATAGATCTCTGTTTTACCTTTTTTATAACGATACAGTGGTGGCTGAGCAAGGTATAAATACCCCTCTTCAACAACCGGGCGAAGATATCTAAAAAAGAAGGTTAACAGTAGCGTCTGGATATGTGAACCATCCACATCGGCATCGGTCATGATAATGATCTTGTGATAACGCAGTTTTTCAGCATCAAACTCTTCACCAATACCACACCCTAAAGCTGTGATCATATTTAAAATCTCATCAGATTTCAAGATCTTATCAATACGAGCTTTTTCAACATTTAAAATCTTACCTTTAAGTGGTAAAATCGCTTGGAAAACACGATCACGACCCTGTTTAGCCGAACCACCTGCAGAATCTCCCTCCACCAGGTAAAGTTCTGATTCACTCGCATCTTTATTTTGACAATCTGCTAATTTACCAGGCAAGGTTCCAATCGTCATAGCATCTTTACGACGGGTTAAATCACGAGCTTTTTTAGCAGCTTCTCTACCACGAGCTGCCATAAGAGCTTTTTGAACAATCGCTTTAGCATCGATCGGATTTTCTTCAAAGTGTCGTGCTACTTGTTCATACGTTGCTTTTTGTACCAACGGTCTGACATAGGTATTTCCGAGTTTTCCTTTGGTTTGACCCTCAAATTGTGGTTCCGGTACACGAACGGAAACAATGGCAATCATTCCTTCTTTACAATCATCACCAGAGATTTTCACATCTTTTTCTTTGGCATTACCATTTTTAGAGTTATAAGCCGATACGGCTCTAGAAATAGCAGCTCTGTAACCTGCTTCATGTGTACCACCGTTTGGTGTACGGATATTATTGACAAATGAAAAAACTTTCTCTTCATAGGTTTCATTATACATGACGGCAATATCCATCTCAATATCTTCGATTTTTTCAGAAAAAGAGATGACTTGAGAAACTGCTTCTTTTTTATTAATATCTTGTACAAATTGAGCAATACCACCTGGAAAATGGTAATTGTTTTCCGCTCCGTTACGTTCGTCTTTGAACTTAATCGTAATTTTTGGATTAAGATAGGCCATCTCTTTAAAACGTTTTTCCAAATACTCATAATCAAATTCGATTTGATCAAAGATCGTAGGATCCGGGAAGAATTCAATAATCGTACCATGCTTTTTAGTCGTTCCTGTCACTTCTAAAGCATTTTGTGGAATACCTTCAGCAAAATCTTGTTCATGAATAGATCCATCTTTATGAATGGTCATGTGAAGTTTGGATGAAAGAGCATTTACAACAGAGATACCAACCCCGTGTAAACCACCGGAAACTTTGTAGGTATCTTTATCAAATTTACCACCGGCATGCAGTACCGTTAAAACAACGGTCGCTGCCGGAAGATTTTCAGTAGGGTGCATACCAACAGGGATACCACGACCGTTATCTTCGATAATGGCTGTACCACTTTTAGTCAGTGTAATACTAATTGTATCACAAAAGCCAGCCATGGCCTCATCGATAGAGTTATCAACTACTTCATAAATAAGGTGGTGTAAACCTTTGTTGCCTGTATCACCAATATACATACCAGGACGTTTACGAACGGCTTCAAGTCCTTTAAGGACTTTAATATTACTAGCACCATACTCTGCCATAATAACTCCAAAATCAAAAATTGTAATATATTAGCTAAGAAAAATAAAAAGTTGGTTTAAAGTGGCAAAATGAAATATTGAGATGAATTTAAAGTGTAAATGTAGAAAAAAGCTTAAAATCAACAACCCCTAGAAGGGTTAGAAGGTTTTAACTATTTAGATGACAATAGGCATAACTATGGTTTTTAAAGTATCTGCTTCTAAAATAAATGGAAGATTAGAGTCATTAAGCGAGATATTAAAATCACTTGTTTCGACCTGAGAGAAGAAATCTAAGATATAACGGCTGTTAATGGCCAATACAAACGGAGCTGTTAAACTGGTATCACACAATACTTCAGTTTGAGCATCATTATTATCATCTGAAAGAGATTGAAAGACAATACGATCAGCATAGAGTGTAATTTTAATATCTGTTGAAACTGTCGTGATCTGTTTAATCGCTTCAACCATTGTAGCTTTTTGAAGTGTTAAGTTTATTTTGGATTCACTTGGAATAATTCTTTGATAATCAGGATATTTACCATTAATGAGTTTGGTAAAAAATTGATATTGATCCGATTTAATGATGAGATAAGTTGCATCATAATAGATCTCAATATCATCAAAGAAAAGTTTTTGAATCTCTACAATCGCTTTTTTAGGAATAATGAGATCAAGTTCAACC